>JAGDCV010000002.1 GCA_017958365.1 Clostridiales bacterium | reverse complement strand
CAAGGTCATGGGCTTCTATCTGACAACGACGGCCCTGGCCGTATCCATCTCGATGCTCCTGTCAAAAATAATCAGCCCCGGCGAGTTCGGCGCGGCGCTGACGAGCCTCGATATCGTTACAGATGACGTAACTGTCGATACAATGGTCGATACTTCGATCCGTTCCACAATAATTAACATTGTTCCAAATAATTTCCTAAGCCCCATACTTAACGGTAATATGCTCCAGATCATATTCCTCGCGGTCCTCTGCGGTATCGCGGTAGGCAAGATAGGAAGATATGCGCCGGTCATGCAGGAATTCTTCGATGCATGCAACTCGCTGGCGCTCGCAGTAACGACGATGATCACCAAATTCATCCCGCTCGCGATCCTCTGCACGACCTCGCTCATCATCGCTCACTTTGATACACAATCACTCGTTCACGTATTAAGTTATGCGGGTGTTTTCGTACTCGGAATCTTATGCATGCTCATAGTGTATGGTTTGATCATATTCATCGTCGGCAGGCTCAACCCATTTACATTCTATAAGAAGAACCTCGAGGGCATGATCACTGCATTCTCGCTTTGTTCATCGTCTGCCATGATGCCGATCAACATGAGGATTTGTACACAGAAGCTCGGAATATCTCCCAAGGTATCAAGCTTCTCAATCCCGCTCGGAGCGACAGTCAACATGGACGGCTCCTGTATCAATTTAACTGTCTGCGCACTATTCCTTGCCAAGATGTACGGCATAGGCGTTCCCACATCCGCATTGCTCTCGATGGCGATCACGATAATCCTTCTTTCGCTGGGCTCGCCAGGCGTTCCCGGCGCGGGACTTGTCTGCATGGGCGTAGTGCTCAAGAGCATCGGCTGTCCGCTTGAAGCGATAGGTCTCATGATGGCGGTTTATCCTTTTATCGACCTTCTCATTACGATGTCGAATACGACAGGTGACATGGCGGCGACACTCGTGGTAGCAAAGAGCGAGGGCCTTCTTAACGAGAAGATCTACAGGAAATTCGAACTCTGACCGCTACGCAGGCTGCCACGCGGATTTCCTGCACAGACTTACACTCAACCACAACACAACAAACCCACCCCAACAAAATACCCCCTTGAAATCAATTTTTAATTACCTTAACTTGTTTTATGGACGTCCAATCTTTCATCAAAAGAGGAGACATAAATGAACAAGGAACAACTGCACGAGTTCGTTAAGAACAGTAAGGGGAACGAGAGCAATATCTGCCAGATCTATGCGCTGCGCGAGGGGAAAGCGGTGTATGAGGATAACTGGCGCGGGTTTAAGACGGATGACGCGATGCATGTGGCTTCCGTAACGAAGGGCATCATGAGCCTTCTGACTGGAATAGCGATAGACAAAGGCTTCATCCAAAGCGTCGATCAGAAGGTGATGGACTTCTTCCCGGACTACGAAGTCAAGCGCGGCGAGAAGACCATCTATGACGTGACTGTCAAACACTTTCTTACCATGACCGCGCCTTTCAAGTACCGCTCAGAGCCCTGGAAGAAGGTGTGCACGTCAGAAGACTGGTCTCGGACTGTCCTCGATTTCCTTGGAGGAAGGAAAGGCATCACGGGCGAGTTTAAGTATGCGACGATAGGCATCCAGGTCCTCGCGGGTCTTCTTGAGAATGCGACGGGACAAAAGCTCATCGACTTCGCGAATGAGAATCTGTTTATCCCCACGGGCGCGGCGCCTCACGTCATTCACGGCGGCAGCTCGAAGGAGGACCAGCTTAATTACATCATGAACAAGAGCCCGAGGATTAACGAGTGGTTCTCAGATCCTAGGGACGTAGTCACCGCGGGCTGGGGGCTTTGCATGTCGGCGAAGGACATGGCTAAGATAGGGCAGATGGTCCTTGATGACGGCAGGTGCAACGGCACGCAGGTAGTTTCAAAAGAATACATCAGCGACATGACAGCGCCTCACCTTAAACTCGGCGAGATGTTCGGTAACATGACTTACGGCTATCTGTGGTACCGCCCGCACGATGACCGCGAAGTCTATGCGGCGATAGGCGACGGCGGCAACATCATTTACGTTAACAAAGAAAACAACACTGTCGTCGCCATGACGGGTTCGTTCAAGGTCAGGATCTTCGACAGGGTGGAGTTTATCGAGAAGAACATTCTCCCGCTTACTTAGCGGAATCCTTGATAAGAGCGCACTTGCGGATCTCTTCGACGACGTACGAGTCGATGGACTGTATCAGCTCTTTCTGCGGGAATGCAAGGTAGTATCCCTGCAGAAGGTCGATGCCAAGCGATATCGCCGTCCTCATCTCTTCGCTCGTTTCGACGCCTTCGGCAAGAACAAGAATGTTGTTATTATGAGAGAACTCTATTACATCCCTCACGAAATGCTGCTTCTGCGGACTGTCCTCGATACCCGACATCAGCTCGCGGTCTATCTTAACGTAGTTGGGCATGTAGCGAAGAAGGTTAGAGACGTTGGAGTAACCCGTACCATAGTCATCGACCGCGGTATCGATTCCCATCTTCTCGTATATCTTCTTCATGCGTTCAAGCTCACTGTCGGTAAGCTCCGAGTGCTCCGTAAGTTCGATTACGACGGAGTCGGGGTTAGCTGAGACGAAGCCTTCCAGCAATTTCATGTCCTCGTCCGCGAGCATGTGTCCCGGGATCGAGTTGATGAATATCTTCTTGCCATCGGATAACGTCGACCGGTTCTTCTTCATGAGCGTCAGGATATTAGAGAACGTAAGCTTCTCGACGTCGTCCAATCTGTTATAGAACTCGGCGTAACGCAGGATCACGGGCGGCGGCAGATAGGGTATGACCTCGGCTCTCATCAGCGCCTCATATGCCGTTATCTTACCGGTCCTCGCATCGACGATAGGCTGGAAGTGATAAGACAGCTTGTTATCGACGAGGATCTGCATTACGGTCTTTGCTTCCTTCTGCTCTTGCTCGGTCAGTGACCTGTGCGCGAGACTTAATGCGGCCGACTTGTTGGAGTTCTTCTTGCCGATGGCGACATTAACAAGTCTCTCGACTTCCTCGCTCGTCGACGGTATTCCGCTCTCGATGCCGTAGTAGATGCCAAGCTCATATCCAGAGGAATTATAGTTCTCCTTAAGTATCGTCGTGAGTTTGTCCTTCTCATCGAGAAGTTCCTGCTCGCCCTGTGACCTAGTCAGACGCAGCGCGACAAGCTCGTCGTTACCCGTTCTGAAGCAAAGGCTGTTACGGGAAGAGAAGACGTTCTCGAGTGCGCTTGCGACGCTTATGATCGCTCTGTCGCCCTCCTGGCGTCCGAAGTTATCGTTGATGCCGGATAAGTCCTTGATGTCTATCGCGAGTGCGCCCATGTGTCCGCCGTAGTTATCCATGAGGCTTAAGAGCGTCTCCGTCT
>JAGDCV010000039.1 GCA_017958365.1 Clostridiales bacterium | reverse complement strand
GCAGGTATCGTATATGCGGATAACGGCCCGTACATTGTAGTCATCATGTCCAAAGTGCCGAGCAGCATGGATTACTTGAACCCCATCGCCGCCGCCCTGGACATCGCTCATCAGGATATGTAAGTTTGTCGTTTTTTGTCGTTTTTTGTATCCTTGAAATGGTCATTGAGTTGAATGCGGGGATTTCCGACTTATAATCACTCTTTCCGGTACTCGAGAATGTCTCCGGGCTGGCAGTCGAGAGCCTCGCAGATCGCTTCGAGAGTCGAGAAGCGGATAGCTGAGATCTTGCCGTTCTTCATCTTGGATAAATTAACATTTGATACACCGACTTTCTCAGAAAGATCATTAAGCGATATCTTACGGTCGGCCATGACTCTGTCTAATCTTAGAATTATCTGTCCCATAAGACACCTCACAATGTCTCATCAGACTGGATCTGAAGCGTTCTGCCGTAATCCATAACCGTATATACGAGCCATGTTACGACACCGGATACGATTCCGAGGCCTGCACCGTTTGTAAGAAGCAACAGTGCGCTTACAACTATGAGAACAGTAGTGACTCTCTTGATTATCCTGTCCGTAAACGGATTCTCATCCTTCTCGATAAGACCAAATGTACCGCTGATGACTTTGATCATAATCGCTGCACCTGCCATAACAATACCGATGCCAAGCAGATAAATACCGTATACAAAGCTTGCGGGGCTGTTCTCGAGCTTCTCCTGAATGGCAGGGATGTCGGAATCAAAGTTCTCGGGATCGATCAACTGGATATTGATCGTCTTTGCCGAACCGATCTCGTTTGTACCGGAGGTATCTACATAACCTGCCTCAGTTGCTTCATCAAGCACCTGGTCAAACTTGGGTCCCATTCTTAAGATGCAGAAGCCTGAGATGAAGCACAATACGCATCCTACGATGGCGACTATGGTTAGTATGCTCGTCACGATCTTTCCTACGTGTGCGCTCTTCCTGATCTTTTCCAACTTTACATTCATTTCATTCATTTCCTTATACTCCATTTCTTAATTCTCTCTTCGAAGATGATTTCACTATACACGACGAATTAATCAATGTCAATAACAATTTAATGATAATCGTTAAAAATGTAATGCAAGGCATAAAACATCAAACCCGCAATCCCTATGCATCGGATATGTATTATAATTAATAAAAATAAAAACCGGAGAACACCATGACAATACAGCAGTTAAACTACGCCATCGCGATATCGGAAGCAGGTTCGATCAACAAGGCGTCAGAGGTTTTATACGTCTCCCAGCCTTCCTTAACAGAGTCCGTCAAGGAGCTCGAGAAGGAGCTCGGCATCACGATATTCTTAAGAAGCGGAAGAGGCGTAACGCTTACTGCCGAAGGCGCGGATTTCATCCTCTACGCAAGACAGGTCGTTAACGACTATAACGTTCTTGCAGAAAGATTCGGTAACTCCAAGAACATTAAGAAGAAGTTCGGTGTATCGACGCAGCACTACTCATTCGCGGTAAAGGCATTCGTCGAGCTCGTTAAGGAGTTTGACATGTCACGCTACGAGTTCGCGATAAGAGAGTCGAGGACAAGGGATGTCATCTCAGACGTCGCATCACTTCGAAGCGAGATCGGCATCATATACTTAAGTGAGTTCAATAAATCAGCCATCACGAAGCTTCTGAGAACTTCCGACCTCGAGTTCCATCCGCTCATCACCTGTGACGCTTATGTTTACATCTGGGCGGGACACCCACTTGCGAAGAAGAAGAAAATTACATTCGAGCAGCTTAAGGATTACCCCTGCCTTTCATTCGAGCAGGGCGATCAGGCCTCCTTCTACTATGCAGAGGAGATCTTAAGCACAAAAGAATACGTCAAGACAATCAAGGCCAACGACAGAGCGACCATGCTCAACCTGATGGTCGGCCTTAACGGCTACACTCTTTGCTCCGGTATCATCTGCGAGGAGTTAAACGGCGATGATTACGTCGCTATCCCGTTTGACGCGCAGGGCGAGGAAGAGGCGAGCCGCATGCAGATAGGCTACATCACGCGCAAGAATCAGATGCCGAGCAAGATCGGCAAGAAGTACATCGAGAAGATAAACGAGTACCTCAAGGTATAGGATTTGCCTATAACCCGATATAGGCTACACGTATTATCCCCGCTCGAAAAGCACCCATAAAATATACTTTCGTAAAGAAAACGGAGGTGTTTTGTGGGCACTATAGTTGAGTTTAAGAACGTAACCAAGATCTTCTCGTCCGCTTACGGCACGACCAAGGCTTTGGATGACGTTAATCTTCAGATCAATGAGGGTGACATATACGGTGTTATCGGAATGAGTGGAGCGGGCAAATCCACTCTTATCCGATGCATCAACTTACTCGAGAAACCTACATCAGGCGAAGTCATTACTGACGGCGATGACCTGATGACTCTTTCCGAGAGACAGCTTCGCGAGAAGCGCAAGCACATCGGAATGATATTCCAGCACTTTAATCTTCTGATGCAAAAGAACGTCGTCGATAACGTCGCGTTCCCTTTGACTGCAGCAGGAGTTCCGAGGAAGGAAGCCCGCGCGAAAGCAACGGAGCTTCTCGAAGTCGTAGGTCTCAAGGAGAAGGTAAAGTCTTATCCCGCATCACTGTCGGGCGGACAGATGCAGCGTGTCGCCATCGCAAGAGCTCTCGCACAGGATCCGAAGATCTTGTTGTGCGACGAGGCAACGAGCGCGCTCGATCCCGAGACTACGGCATCCATCCTTAATCTTCTTCAGAAGATAAACCGCGAATATAACATCACGATAATAATCATCACTCATGCCATGAGCGTAGTCCGCAAGGTCTGCTCACACGTCGCGATATTAAGCGACGGTAAGATCGTCGAGACCGGACTTGTGAATGAGGTATTTGATAACCCGAAGACCGAGGAAGGCCGTTTGCTCATATCGAAGGCCGAAGAGTCTGAAAGGCGCGAGAAAGAGCAGAAAGGAGTCTGATCATGTGGTCTCAAGAAGTCATTAATATGATAATCCAGGGAATAGGAGAGACTTTGAAGATGACAGTCTTCTCCTGCCTGTTCGGTTACCTGTTCGGTATCCCTCTCGGAGTCATCTTATCAACAACCGACGTCAACGGTTTGACGCCCAATAAGTATGTATATAAAGTCCTGGACTTCATAACTAACATCGTAAGAAGCGTGCCGTTCCTTATCCTTCTTATCCTGCTTATCCCGTTCACGAGAGCGCTCGTGGGAAAGAGCTACGGAAGCACGGCAACCATCGTACCCCTGACTGTTGCAGCCATCCCGTTCATCGGAAGAATGGTCGAGTCGTCTTTGAATGAAGTCGACCGCGGAGTTATCGAAGCTGCAAGATCCATGGGTATCAGTAACTTCAAGATAATCACAAGAGTAATGCTCGTCGAGACAAGAGTTTCCCTCATGACCGGTATCACGATCGCATTCGGAACGATACTCGGATACTCTGCGATGGCAGGTACGGTCGGAGGCGGCGGACTGGGCGATATCGCAGTGCGTTACGGTTACTACAGATATCAGACCGACATCATGATCGTCACGGTAGTACTTCTCATATTACTTGTACAGATATTCCAGACAGTGGGAATGCGCATAGCCGCGAAGACTGACAGACGTATCAAATAGAGTTATAAGTTTTACCTATAACAAAGAATAAGTTTGATGTATTAGTCAAACAGATGGTAAACGCATAGAATAAGCCTATCGATTTTGAAATGAAGATATTCAGAAAAGAAAAGGAGAGGAAAGAAATGAAGAACATTAAGGAAAACATCAAGAAGGCCGCTGCCCTTGCACTTACGGCAGCACTCTCATTCGGAGTAGTTGCTTGCGCAGGCGAAGAGGCAGCAGACGAAGGTAACAACGGTGATCTCGAAGTAATCACGGTTGCAGCAAGTGCAACACCTCACGCTGAGATCCTCGAGCAGGTTAAGCCCATTCTCGCTGAGCAGGGTTATGACCTCCAGGTAACGATCTTCGACGATTATGTACAGCCTAACAACGTAGTTGAGAGCCGCGAGTTCGACGCTAACTACTTCCAGCACATCCCTTACCTCGATAGCTTCAACGAAGAGCAGGGAACACACCTCGTTAATGCAGGCGGTATCCACTACGAGCCGTTCGGTATCTATGCAGGTACAAAGACAAGCCTTGATGAGCTCGCTGAGGGTGACGTAATCGCTATCCCTAACGACACGACAAACGAGGCAAGAGCTTTGCTCCTTCTCCAGGACAACGGTTACCTCACATTAGCTGACGGCGTTGGTCTCACAGCTACTGTAAACGACATCGTTGACAACCCTTACGGCATCACATTCCAGGAGCTCGAGGCTGCTCAGGTATCACGTGTAAGAGATGAAGTTGCATTCGTAGTTCTTAACGGTAACTACGCTCTTGAGGCCGGTCTCTCAGTAGGTTCCGATGCACTCGTAACTGAGGCTCCCGATTCAGATGCAGCCCAGACATACGTAAACATCATCGCCGTATATGAGGGTGATGAGAACACAGATAAGATCCAGGCTCTTGTAAATGCACTTCAGTCACAGGAGATCGCGGATTACATCAACAATACGTACGACGGTGCAGTTGTCCCGTTTAACTGACAACCGTGAAAAATAACCCGGGAGCTCATTCGCTCCCGGGCGTTTTTAATTAAGAACAAAATCATCAGGAAGGAGGAGAAGAATATGTGCGAATTGTTCGGTTTCTCGGGCAATAAGAAAAGAGACTTAACAACACTTCTTACGAAGTTCTTCTCGCATGCTCCGGATAATCCTGACGGTTGGGGTATAGCCACCTTCGATGAAGGCAGGACATACATCTATAAAGAGAAAGTCGCAGCGGATAAGAGCAACAATCTTCTTCGTGTGGTACAGGAAACGGGCGAGAGCGCGAACCTCATCGCACACATAAGGCTTGCAACCGTCGGCGTTGATGAGTACGAGAACACGCACCCCTTCAGCGGTACTGACAAGAGCGGAAGAACATGGACACTCATCCATAACGGAACGATATTCGAGAGCGACGACTTAAGCATATATTCATACAGACAGATCGGAAGCACTGATTCCGAGAGAGTATTTCTGTATCTGATCGATACCATCAACAAGACGATCGATAAGTTAGGTCACGACCTTAACGCGAAAGAAAGATTTGATGTTATCGATGAGATAATGGTAAAGCTTTCTCCCAAGAACAAGCTTAACATAATCATCTCTGACGGTGAGATAACTTATCTTCACACAAACTATAAAGATTCACTCTACGTAAGCAACAGCGAAGATGGTGCGGTATTCTCGACTACTCCTCTGGACGGCGGTAATTGGGAACATCTTCCTTTTGCAAGACTTGTGTCGTACAAAAACGGAGAGCTCCTGGACGAGGGGACGGAGCATGGTAATGAGTACATTCCTGATGAACAAAGCATCAGGGCTCTTTACATGGCTTACGCCGGCCTTTGATCAATATGTCAAATATAAAAGAACTCATCTTTGACAACTACATCGCTCCAATGAAAGACAAGAAAGGCACCTACGTCGGTGTTGAGATCGAGCTGCCGATAGTTAACCTTAAAGGCGAAGCCACCGACCACGATACCGCGCGAAAAGCTTTTAACAAAGCCGTCGAGAAACTCGGCCTTGCCGGGACCAAGTTCGACGCCAAAGGCAACTGCCATGAGGCAAAAGATGAG
>JAGDCV010000038.1 GCA_017958365.1 Clostridiales bacterium | reverse complement strand
TAAGAGCGGCTATGGCCTGGGACTCTTCCTCGTTAAGTTTTATATGGAAAAGCAGGGCGGCGGCATGAACTACTATAACGACAACGGTTTTGTCGTTGAGCTTCTAGTGCGCAAAGTATAGAACATGACCACGGTCATGGTTTGATATGACGGGGGTCACTGTCGACTAATGTTTTCGAGAGGTAACATACGGATGAGAATAAGGAAACGGAGGGTTTTATTCCATGCGTAAGTTCAGATCGTTCTTGGTAATCCCAATGCTTATAATCTGCCTGCTTCTGCCGGGCTGCAGTAAATATTCATCACACTTTATGGCAACAGCTATGGTTCATACGGGTTTCTCGGATTCGGGATCTTTGAGTTTCTACAAGTTTAAGGGAACCTATGTGCTCAACCTTAAGGGTGACGATGATGAATGCATCCGATATAAAGGTGAACTTGAAGACGGGTCGGTCAAAGTTTACTACGATAATGACGGAACCAAGACCGAGCTTTTCTCTATCGAGTCAGGCGAGGAGGTCGATGATAATAGTGAGCCTTTGAAGAAGGGCAAGACCTATATCATCATCGAGAGTGACGGTGAATTATCGAACGGCAAGTTCGAATTCGAGATCAAATGATCCGATAAATTCGGTTACACTAACCTAACTTAAGAAAAGCCCCGAATAGGTTAGTATCCCACAATAATCAAAGGCTGCCTCTGATATAAGAGACAGCCTTAGGTGTATTTAGGAAGGTTTGGGTATGGGGTAATCAGATCTCTCTTTTACGGAAGACGAGGTAAGCAAGCGCTATCAGTGCGGGGATGCTGATAACTGCTACTACGGCGCTCTTGATGAGCACGGGAGTTTCCGTTGATTCTGCCAGGTGGAAGAATGAATACTTGTACCAGGCTTGCGTTACGTAGTTACGCATTATGTTGCACATTACAAATTCCGTGATCAACGTCGCGATGATCCCCACAGGGAGGCTACAGCACAGGAATCCTATGAAGACAAGGAAGCATTCGAGTGCAGCGATCTGAAGGACAACGGTACCGATCCACGCGAGATTTCTAAGTGACATATCGAATGTGTCAAAGCCCAGCTTTGAACCCATGGTCAGGATTAAGGAAGTAACTTCCAGAGCCTGGATAACAATGCCTGCAAAGATGCAGGGAATCGCTCTCGAGATGATTATGGATAATCTGGAATGTCCGGTGATGACATCATGCTGTACGGTTCTGTTACTGAAGTTCGCTCCTATGTACCAGGCCGTGAACAAGGTTGGGAGGAAAAAGATCGATACGTCCGGCACTTCCTCGTTGAATGCCCTCATCAGATCAGTCACGTGAGACTTTGCCACGTAACCATATCCGGCGCTGATAGTGATCGCAAGACCGCAGATCAGCATCGCATAAAAACATATGGAGTGCCTGAATTTGTAGCCCTCTATCTTAAGTTGTTCAGTCATATATTCTCTCCTTTCTTCAGTTAAGAATATACAAACGCTTTAAGTAAATTCTTCACGAATCCTAAAGAAAACCTAAAGATGCTTACAGCTGAACTTTTCCTTTCCTGTACCTTCCGAAAAATTCCCCGTCATCCACATACTTCGAAGTCTCGGAAACCCACATCGGAAACTTGCCTGTACTAAGCATCGTCTGACCGTTCAAAACTCCCGTATGAAACGAGATATGCCTGAACTGTCTTAAGATCAATTCCATCCTCGTATACCTGCACCCGTCAGGCTTCTCATAGAGCATCTCGTCAGTCAGCGAATCCAGGTACTCATAAGTCTTCTTCTCGACCGCATCCAGATACTCCAAAAGCTGCTCGTCAGTAAGCACCACCGAGCAAGGCTTCTCAGGGTCATCCAATCCTTCGACATGGAAAGAAGGCTCCTCATAATCGAACGGATTTATAAACCATTTGTCCGCCGAATGAAGGGCATGATATACCCACCTCCAGCATGGCGCACCATAACAGATCGCGTTCCTGTCATAGGATTTGATCGACGTCCTGATATTAAGAAAATTCGGTACGGTCGTTTCCTTGATTATCTTACATAGTTCGTTCATTTCTTTATCTCCTTTATTCATCCGATCCGAAAACGATCATCAGCATATATTCTTCATCTTACTTGCCTTTACATTATGAGTCTCATCTTAGGTCTGTCAGGTGTTGCTTCAAAACTGGATGCACAGATCAAAGCAGTTACAGTACCAAGAAGCTCATACTGTGAATTGAAGATTCCGAGATCATTTGAATACTCTTCACCGAGCTTAATATCCGGTACTCCGAATGAGTAACCGAAGCGGATATAAGGGATACTCGTGTGAGGAATATCCAGGATGTTTTTCTTCTCGATCTTGAGAGTTCTCTTATCAGTTAATACAACGCCTGTCTTACCGTGTGAGAAAAGTCCGTCATCATCATAGAGGATCACGCGCTCACCCGGCTTAAGATACTGAGCGATTCGAGGCTTGATTCCTTCCATCTTTTCTTCG
>JAGDCV010000037.1 GCA_017958365.1 Clostridiales bacterium | reverse complement strand
TTATCTTTCACATGAACACATTTGACATGCTTCCTTCAAACGCGGGCAACAGACCCTTGTTCATTCTCATCCTGCTCATGCAGGTGCTGTTCTTCGCATCCGTTTTTACCCACGTTGCGGTGTCGCTCACGAATGCTTTCATCACACTCGGGTGGCTTACGTCAGGCAGGACGAGAAAGAAGCTTGATATCGTGATATGGGTGCTGTGTGCGGTGCTTTTCGCCGCGTCGGCCATTGTCATTACGAGAACGCAGTATGCGATGTTTACGGGAGGCGGCGCATGACACCATCTTCGAAAAGCATCCTCATAATCGGCAGCGGCATCTCGGGACTTACGTGCGCCATCGAGTGCGCGTCGCGCGGCATGAACGTAATGCTCGCATCGCCTTTCCCTTCCGAAAGATCGCAGTCGGTACTGGCAGCAGGCGGCATCAACTGCGTGCTTCCCAAAGAAGGCTCGCCCGATACCATTAAGCAGCACATTGAAGATACGCTCAAGGGCGGCTGCAACATAGCAGGACGAAGGGCGGTTGAAGGTCTTTGTAATGAGGCGCCTGACGTAGTTAAGTGGCTCGAGAGCTTAGGCACGGTTTTTACAAGAGACGAAGACGGAAATATAAGAAGCAGGGCCTTCGGCGGACAGACTTATCCGAGAACTTACTTTGCCGGAACTTCGACGGGAAAACAGATAGTGACCGCGCTTGTAATGGAAGCCAGAAGATACGAAGGCATGGGTCTCATTAGAAGGCTGTTCTGGACCGATTTCTATGCAGGACTCATAAAGGACGGCAGGTGTCACGGCGCTCTGATGTATAACGAGGCGACAAGGTCGGTCGAGAGCATAACCGCTGACGCGGTGGTGGTCGCGACGGGCGGACAGAATGCCCTGTTCGGGAAGACGACCGGCTCGACGCAGTGCGACGGATATACTGCCGGAAAACTCTTTACGCAGGGAGTCGATCTTAAGAATCTCGAGTTTATCCAGTATCATCCGACGGCCATCGAGACGGATCAGAAGATGATGCTCATATCGGAGGCCGCAAGAGGTGAGGGCGGAAGGCTCTATTACGAAGACGAAGGTAAGAGAGTCTACTTCATGGAGGATAAATACGGCGAGCGAGGCAATCTCATGCCCCGCGACGTTGTATCAAGAGAGATCTACATGACGGGCCGACAGGTTTATCTTGATGTGACTTTTCTCGGAGATAAGAAGATAAAGGAAAGACTTCCCGAGATATACGAGCTTTGCATGAAGTACCGAAATCTCGACATCACACGCACGAGCATTCCGATAAAGCCGTCGGTCCACTTCTTCATGGGAGGTATCGCGGTCGGACTTAACCACGAGACAAGGATAAGAAATCTCTATGCCATAGGCGAGTGCGCCTCGATCTATCACGGCGCGAACAGATTAGGCGGAAACTCTTTGCTTGCGGCCATCTACAGCGGAAGAGTCGCGGCAAGATCCATCGCGGCATCAGACGGCGGGATGAAAGAAGAGGACTGGAGCAGCGATGTGAGAAAGGCACAGTCAGATCTTGAATCAAGGCGCGCATCAAAGAGCAGATTCTCCGTAACTTATGTGCGAAGGATGATAACGGAAGCGATCGACGGATCGCTTGGCATCGTGCGTGAGAAGGAAACTCTTACGAAGGGGATCAACGATATCGATTACTATATGTCCGTAGCGGATAAGATCAATTACGACAGTTCCGAATTCGAATATCTTAACTACAGTCTGAACGGCCTTCTGACGCTTGCAAAAGCGGTGATGATATCTGCTGATTCAAGATGCGAGAGCAGAGGCGCACACTTAAGAAGCGACTACACTGAGACGGAAGAAGATTATTGCCGATCGACGATCATAAGCTACGACGGCGGAAAGTATACGACGTCGCTTGTGGCGGAGGATGAGTATGGTAGTTAAGATACTAAGACAATTAAATCCCATGACTGAGCCTTACTGGCAAAGTTTCAACTACGACGGCGATAAGAATGCGTCGATCGCGGCTGTGCTCGATTACATCAACTACCGCGATGACATGGTCGATATAAACGGTGAGCCCACAGGAAGGATAACCTGGGAGTCGTCCTGTCTTCAGGGAGTGTGCGGCGCCTGTGCCATGGTCATTAATAACGTCCCGCGCCTAGCCTGTGAGACATTCGTGAAGGACTTAAAAGGAGATGTCATCACGCTTGAGCCGTTAAAGAAATTCATGGTCATAACCGACCTTCTCGTTGACCGAGGGATCATTCAGGAGAACCTTAAGAAAGCCAACGCCTATATCGGTGAATATAACAACGGCAAAGAGAAGGATCACGACCTCGAGTACAGTATCGGAAGGTGTCTTAAATGCGGCTTGTGCCTTGAGGTGTGTCCGAACTACGTTAAGGGCGAGAACTTCTTCGGAGCCCTGTTTGCAAACGACAGTTTTCTCATC
>JAGDCV010000036.1 GCA_017958365.1 Clostridiales bacterium | reverse complement strand
GCGAAGAAATCATTTGAGGTGGATTAATTTTTAAGGAGGGGTATTAAAAATGAGTGAGAATCAAGATGTTCCTGTAGAGTACAGGCCGATCAGCATGTGGGGTTACTTCGGATATGAGCTCCTGTTTGCAATTCCGTTTGTCGGCTTGATCCTGCTGATAATCCTGGCTTTTGCACCCAGGAACAAGAACCTGAAGAATTTTGCAAGATCCAAGTTCTGCGTATTGATCCTGTCACTTGTCATTACGGTCGTACTCATTGCGATCGCTCTGGCTACGGGCGCGATCTCGAGTCTTGCCGATATTACGGACAGTTTTGGATTGTAATTGACAACCGCCGATAAATGATATATTATTACGCGGTTACATGAAATCCGATACGGCATACATGCGCAAGGTATGCGCCGTATCTTTGATTACGAGGTGAAGAAATGAAGACAGACATCCATCCCAAGACTTACAACGCTGTTGTTAAGTGTGCGTGTGGAGCTACATTCGAGACTATCTCTACTAAGCCTGAGATCAGCGTAGATATCTGCTCCAACTGCCATCCGTTCTATACAGGCAAGCAGAAGCTTGTTGATACAGGCGGAAGAGTTGACAAGTTCAACAAGAGAATGGGAAGAGCTTAAGACAAACCCGAATGAGAACTGCCTTGAAACCAAGGCAGTTCTTTTTTACAATACTTAAAGTATTATTTAAAAAGAAACCGGTAGGAATATATGTCAGAAGTAAAACCTGAAATCAAGAAGACGACCATCGGCGGTCAGGCTCTCATCGAGGGCATCATGATGGTCGGTCCCAACCGCTCCTCCATCGCCGTCCGTAAGGGCGACGGTACTATCCATGTCGAAGAGATAGGCCAGAGCGAGAGGGTAACCTTCTTCGAGACAGTTCCTTTCATAAGGGGCTGCATCAGATTCTATAAGATGCTCGTTAAGGGCACGGATGCGCTCATGAAGTCCGCTGATCTTTCCGAGGAGGGAGCTCCGAAGAAAGAAGGTGAGGAGGACAAGAAGCCTTCCGCATTGGACCAGTATCTTACCAAGCACTATAACGTGATGGTTACTTTGTCAGCCATCCTCGGCATTCTTTTAAGTGTCGGCCTGTTTATTCTGCTTCCCTGGCTTATCGTATTCATCGCGACCAAGATCATGGGCAGCGCTCTTGCCGATACACGCTGGATGCAGATTGTCCTTAACCTTGCCGAGGGTATCCTAAGAATGATCATCTTCTTCCTGTATCTGAAGTTTGCTTCCAAGATCGAAGGCATCGACCGCGTCTGGAAATACCACGGTGCAGAGCATAAGACCATCGCCTGCTATGAGGCCGGCGAGCCTTTGACAGTTGAGAATATCCTTAAGTATCCGAGATTTCACCCCAGGTGCGGAACGTCATTCATGTTCCTCGTTCTTGCCATATCGATCCTTATCTATACGATCGCAGGCATCCTGATCGGTGACAGGGGATTCCTCATAAGTGCCGTGACCAGGATCGTTCTTATCCCGATCATCTGCGGCATCTCCTTCGAGATCTTAAGATTCGTCGGAAGACACGATAACAATGCAGTCTGCAGAGGATTAAGCAAGCCCGGTCTGTGGCTTCAGAAGATCACGACGAGCGAGCCCGATGCTCCTATCGTAGAGGTTGCGATCGCTGCTATGCAGGCGGTTATCCCCGAGGATGCGGACGCGGATGTCTGGTGACACCAATAAAGCATTAAAGATTTTAACCGGAGCGGGCATCGGATCAGAAGATGCCCGTTTTGATATAAGCGTGATTTTCTCTTATCTTGGCGACGATGAGAAGGCCTTCGATGAGGCTATACAAAAGCGCGCCTCAGGCATGCCCGTCGCCTACATCATCGGAACGCAGGCTTTCTATAAGGAAGAGTACAAGGTTACTTCCGATGTACTGATCCCCCGCGCCGACACCGAGCTTCTCGTGGAGTCCGCATTGAGGTCCCTGGACGCATTAAGCTTCGCCGCAGGCGACGTATCGCTCATCCCGGGAAAAGAAATCTCTCACACGCCCCGCATACTCGACCTGTGCACAGGAACCGGCTGCGTCGGCATCTCCGTTTATAACTCTTTGATACAAAAGTACCCCTCCGCCGAAGCGGTGATCTCCGACATCTCGGACAAGGCCCTCTCGGTCGCGCGCGAAAATATCCTCACGGCAGCTCAGGATCCCGGGAACATAAAAGCAGTCAGACTTGATGTCATGACAGGGGAGTGTGAGGAGGATATCGGCACATTCGATGTCATCACGGCGAACCCTCCTTACATCAATTCGAAGGATATGAATGAGCTCCCGGAAGATGTAAAA
This sequence comes from Clostridiales bacterium, assembly GCA_017958365.1. Taxonomy (GTDB): domain Bacteria; phylum Bacillota; class Clostridia; order Saccharofermentanales; family Saccharofermentanaceae; genus Saccharofermentans. The sequence goes on along the minus strand of JAGDCV010000036.1, from coordinate 1,419 downwards.
TCGCATGAGCCTCACCTTGCTCTTGAGGGCGGGGAAGACGGGTTGATCTTCTATCCGAAGATCGCGAAGCTTGCCCGTAAACTGCTCCGTGAGGGCGGCGTTTTACTGCTCGAGCACGGATACGATCAGGGAAAGACGGTCCCGCAAACCCTTGTAAATACTGGGTTTAACAATGTTAAATGCTTAAAAGACTATGGCGGCAACGACAGAGTGACATACGGGGAGATTTGATATGCCTTCGAAGTTTTTCTTGTACAAATATGAGGTCGGCGACATCGTCAGAATGAAGAAGAAGCACCCCTGCGGAAGCTGCGAGTGGACACTCACGAGGGTGGGTGCCGACTGCAAGATGACATGTAACACATGCGGGCGTCTCGCGGTCATGACAAGGCCCCAGCTTGAGAAGTCGACGGTCGAAGTAAGGAAGCCCGATCAGGCATAGTTTACAAATAGTTAATCGTATAATAATGCGGTAAAAGACATAGCCACCTATAATCTTATTATTAGGTTCTTTGTAAGATTAATCAGGAGGCATGATTATGACTTGTACAAAAACTGTTTCCAGGAAAGAAATTAGTGTTCTGGCGATCCTGTTGAGCATTGCCATGATCTTCATCATGGTGCCTCAGGGTCTCGTCAGAGCTGACGGCGGAAGCTGCGGTCCCGGACTTACATGGAGCTTCAGCGGCGGCGTGCTTACCATCTCAGGATCAGGTGACATGTACGATTACCCCGAGCACCTTCACGGTCCCGACTCAGGCAACGAACTTGCCCAGCCCTGGTTCCACTTAAAGCCGAGCATCACTTCCATCGTCATAAATGAAGGTGTCACATCCATCGGTGCGGGTGCATTCTGGGGTTGCAGTGCCTTAACATCCGTATCCATCCCGGGTTCCGTCCAGAGGATCGGCTTCGCGGCATTTGCTGACGATGCGGCTTTGGGCTCAGTAACCATTCCTAACGGTATCATCGGCGAGTCCGCTTTCATACGATGCAGAGGTCTTCGTACCGTAACCATCGGTCCCGGCGTTACGGCTTCCGGCATAAGCGCTTTCGAGAGTTGCACGGGTCTTACCGGCGTTTACATCAGTGACGTGGCTGCTTGGTGCAGGATCTACTTCGGCGGCAACAAGGCATCCCCGCTCGAGTATGCCCACAACCTTTATCTTAACGGCGCGCTGGTATCCAATCTCACGATCCCGGGCGGGGTTACCAAGGTCGGTGATTATGCTTTCGGGCATTGCTACTCGATCACTTCCGTCACCATCCCCGAAGGATGCACGACGATAGGAGAGTATGCGTTTAACAACTGTCGTAATCTCGGAACGGCATCACTTCCCAATTCACTTACAACCGTAGGAAGCTTCGCTTTCGATTCATGTGCCATCATGCACACGACGCTCCCGGGCGGCATCTCCT
>JAGDCV010000035.1 GCA_017958365.1 Clostridiales bacterium | reverse complement strand
GGCAGCCTGATGAGACTCTTAATGCGATAAACGACAGCCCTTACAGCGACAGGATCGTAAGGACGGGATACGTCAGTAATGAAGAGAAGCGCGACCTTCTGCGAAATGCCTCATGCTTTGTTTTCCCGAGTATCTATGAGGGCTTCGGCATGCCTGTTACTGAGGCGATGGCCTGCGGAACGGACGCGATCGTTTCCGACAGCTCGAGCTTGTCCGAGATAGCGGGTACGCTTATTACAAAGATAGAGCCGAAGGATGCGGAGCTTTTCGCACAGGCCATGGAAGAGAAACTTCTTAATGCGCCGGGTGAGGAACGCAGGAAGGAATTACGTGACAGCGCATGCTCGTACACGTGGGACCAGGCGGCAAAGGCTGCGCGTGCTGCGATTGATTTTGCAAGTTCTTCTTCAAAGTGAGTAAAAGAGATCCGGCACAAGACATAGCCAAAGGGCTCGGAATACTGTTTGTTCTGCAGCTTCACGGAATCCAGCTTAACATGGTATGTTTCTATGTCTTTAATGCGCTTGTCGCATTCTCAATGACAGTATTCTTTTTCCTTGCAGGTTACAACTACCGCGACAAGGGGTTAAGCCCCGTGAAGTCGATGGGTAAAAGGGTAGGGAAACTTCTTAAGACATACGTATTATGGACTCTCGGGACTTTCCTGGTCATGGGGACGTACTTTCTCATAAGAGGCGACGGAAGTCCTGATGAGATCTTAAAGTCCTTCGGCGCTTCGGTCCTGTCGGAGAGCGGCTGCAAGATGATAGGGTGGAAGCTTCCGGTCTCGTTGTTCCAACATGTACTCGCTCCATACTGGTTTATACAGTATCTGATCACGGCGAGCGTCATATTCTACCTTTCTTCAAAGTACGTTCTTGTATCGTTTAAAAGACTCATCTTTGCGGTCATCATATTGCTTGGCATAACGTTCGCATTCATCTCGTTTAAGGTTTATCTTCCGTGGGGAATACACTGTGCACCTTCTATCGCGGCTATCATGCTGACGGGAGCATATCTTGGCAAGGATGACAAACTGTTCAGTATCACATCGAAGCCTTTCATGATCGTGCTGTATGCCCTTGCGAGTATTGTTGTCGTCGATACGATCGGATACTTTTACCCGGCTGCAGGCATTCTCGGTGCAGGACTCTTAGGTGAATTCATAGGCCCCGTGGAGGTCTTCATCTGTTACTTGATCTCCATACTCGGATCGTACTTTCTTGTAAGCTTCGGAAGGCTCCTTAATCTGATTCCTGTTCTTAACAAGTGTCTTATCTGGCTTGGACGGCACACGCTTATCATATTGCTCATCCACAGGCCGATTGCATATGTTATCAGGGATGTGATGGGGCTTCCGCACTTTATATCAGGCAGACCTCTTTATGTTGACAGCATCACATCCGTGAACCTGATCGCGTTCCTGCTTATCTTTGTGATCATGGTGCCGGTCATCATGATGATCGACAGATTAAAGGCCTGGAAGATCAAAGAGCGTTCGTAAGTTCGCGCACGTAGGATGCGATGTTATACGCATTATCAAAGCATCGGTATTCCTTCTGCGCGGCGCGTATCTTCTTAAGTTTCTCGCCGTCATTCGCGAGCAGGTCCGTTATGTGAGCCTGTATATCGTCAGGTGAATTACATACAACTCCGAGGTTGAAGTTATCTGCAAGGGTGAAGTTTCCGCGCTCCTGCTCGAGAAACGGGCCTGTCATGATGATGGGGACTGCAAGCGTAACTGCCTCTGTCAAAGTGTTCGGACTTCCTCTTGCGATAAGAAGGTCGCTATCAAGCATTCTTTGTTCCATATCATCGACGAAGCCCAATATGTTCACGCGCTCCTTGTACTTTGGTTCGAGGTTCTTTTTAAGGTTATCGTGAAGTTTTTTGTTGCGTCCGCAGACGATGGTGAGTTTCACGTCAGGATTGACAAGTATCTTCCCGGCATATTGCTTGAGGCCGACACTTCCTTCGCCGCCTCCCGTAAGCAGGATGTGAAGAGGCTTGGAAAGATCATGATCCTTTACGGACGAATCCTTCGCGGCATCAACGAAACGCTTTCTTACGGGGAACCCCAATACCTTGAGTTTGTCTTCAGGCATGTGGTGGCGCATGCTTCTTGCGCGTGCGTCTTCGGTCGGGCATATGGTCATGTATGCGTCGGGATTGCACCATGTGCTGTGTATGCTTACAAGGTCCGCCTGAACAACGACGACGGGGATGTTAAGGTTATATTTGCTTATAAGTTTTGTGATGAGTGTGTTGAATAAAGAATGTACCGAGATTATAAGGTCGGGTTTAAAAGCATTCACGAATTCAAGGAAGCGGCGTCTGCATATTAGTCTCGGGATGGGGAATGTGGGGTGTCCCATGTCCGATATCTTCCAGCATAAGTTGTAAAGCCATGGCGCGTAGCGGGTGAGTATCCCGTATATGTCCGACGAATGGTAAGCAAATCTTCCCGCGAGGTCGAATCCGTCTATCGCTTTTACTTCTATGTCAGGCATCAGATTAAACTGTTCGACAAGAGAGTCGGTGACT
>JAGDCV010000001.1 GCA_017958365.1 Clostridiales bacterium | reverse complement strand
CTCGAGATCAACTGTGTCGGTTACAGAGCAGAGAAGAAGGGTAATGACGTAGTATTCCACTTGGGATATTCACACCCAATCGAGTTCAAGGCACCTGAAGGAATTACAATCGACGTTCCTTCCCAGACACAGATTTCAGTCAAGGGCGCTGACAAGCAGCTCGTCGGTGAGACAGCAGCTAAGATCAAGAGCCTCAGAGTTCCTGATGTTTATAAGGGCAAGGGTATCAAGTATGCCGGCGAGCACCTTATCATCAAGGAAGGTAAGACCGGAGCTAAGAAGTAAGGGGAGGAGGTATTGAATTATGATTAACAAGATAGATAAAAATGCTATTCGTAGAAGAAAGCACATCCGCGTCAGGAAGAGTGTCTCCGGTACAACCGAGCGTCCCAGGCTCTGCGTATTCAGAAGCAACAGCCACATCTACGCTCAGGTCATCGATGACACTACAGGAACGACGTTGGTAGCAGCTTCTTCCCTTGACAAGGACATCAAGTCCGGTAACGGCGGCAACATCGAGGCTGCCAAGGAAGTAGGTAAGCTCGTAGCACAGAGAGCACAGGACAAGAAGATCACAGAGGTCGTTTTCGACAGAGGTGGTTACCTGTATCACGGACGTGTAGCGGCTTTGGCAGAAGCGGCAAGAGAAGCCGGACTTCAGTTCTAATAGGGAGGAGAGAATTAAATGGCTTATACTTCTAACGAAGAATTACAGGAAAAGGTCATCCACATCGGACGTGTTTCCAAGACTGTTAAGGGTGGACGTAACATGCGTTTCTCCGCTCTCGTAATCGTCGGAGACGGTAACGGTCACGTTGGTAAGGGTATCGGCAAGGCTGCCGAGGTTCCCGAGGCAATCAGGAAGGGCGTCGAGGAGGCTAAGAAGAATATAATTGAGGTACCTGTTCTTAACGGAACAATTCCTCATGCTACAGTCGGCGAATTCTCTGCTTCACACATCATCATGAAGCCCGCAAGATCCGGTACCGGTGTCATCGCCGGTGGTCCCGTTCGTGCGGTGTGCGAGCTCGTCGGAATTACCGATATCAGAACAAAGTCTATCGGTTCCAACAACCCGAACAACATGGTCAACGCCACAATGGAAGGTCTTAAGGGCTTGAAGTCTATCGAAGAGGTAGCAAGAGTCAGAGGCAAGTCCGTTGAGGAAATTCGCTAATTATCGGAGGTATTGAAAATGAAGCTCAATGAATTGACTTCAGGCGGAAATGCCAAGGCATACCGCAAGGGCCGCGGAGCAGGTTCCGGAAACGGAAAGACAGCAGGCCGCGGACACAAAGGTCAGAAGGCGAGATCCGGTGGCGGAGTAAGACCCGGATTCGAAGGAGGCCAGATGCCTCTTTACAGAAGACTCCCTAAGAGAGGCTTCAACAACAAGCGTTTTGCGCCTGACTATATCATCGTTAACGTTTCCGATCTCGAGAAGTTCGAGGGTTCTGAGGTTACAGCTAAGTCACTTGCAGAGCAGGGTATCATCACTCTGCCCAAGGTAAATGACGGTATCAAGATCCTCGGTAACGGTAACCTTACAAAGAAGCTCGATGTAAAGGCTACTAAGTTCTCTTCTACAGCAAAAGAGAAGATCGAGGCGGCCGGAGGAACGGCAACGGAGGTTTAATAGATGACGGGCATGTTTGATACATTGATCAAAGCTTTCCGTCAGCCGGAGCTTAAGAAGAAGATGTTATTCACTCTTCTTATCCTCGCGGTTTATGAGCTTGGCGGTCTGGTACCGGTTCCCGGTATCAATGCCGCAGCGTTCACACAGCTTGTTCAGAACTGGGGACAGATCGGTGCGATGATGGATATCATCTCCGGTGGTGGACTTTACCACTGTACGATCTTCGCGATGGGTGTTACACCTTACATCAACGCATCCATCATCATTCAGCTTTTGACCGTTGTAATCCCTTACCTCGAGAATCTCTCGAAGGAAGGTGAGTCCGGAAGAAAGAAGATCGGCAGGATCAACAGATTCACGGCTATGGGCCTTGCTTTCCTGCAGGCCTGCCTGTTCTGCTATTCCGCAAGATCCACAATGATCACAAGCATCCCCAAGGCTTTATCGGCAATTCTCATCATCGTCTCGTTTACGGCAGGTACGTGCTTCGTCGTATGGCTCGGTGAGAGGATCAATGATAAGGGTATCGGAAACGGTGTCTCCTTAATCATCTTCGCCGGTATCGTTACAAGATTGCCTGACATGGTTAAGAACGTTTACCTGAAGTCCGCTGAGACATCAGGCAAGATCAGCAACCTTGCTGCCGGAATCCTTGTAGGAGTCTTAGTATTCCTCGCTATCACAGCTATAGCAGTCGGAATCATCGTATTCTGCGTATTCGTACAGAACGCAGAAAGAAGGATTCCCGTTCAGTACTCCAAGAAGACTGTAGGACGTAAGCTCTACGGTGGACAGAGTTCTTATATACCGATTAAGATCAACCAGTCCGGTGTTATGCCGGTCATCTTCTCGATGTCAATTCTGTCATTGCCTTCGATGATCGTTACGATGTTCTTCCAGCACAGCACCAACATCGTTGTTCAGTGGTTCAGGAACTTCAACACAAGTCCTTGGTACTACATCGTGTACTTCTTCTTGATCCTGGCTTTCACATTCTTCTATTCACTTATCCAGTTCAATCCGATCGAGATAAGCAACAGCATTCAGAAGAACGGTGGATTCATTCCCGGTATCAGACCCGGAAAGCCGACAACGGATTTCATTTTGAAGACATCTAACAGACTCAACTGGGCAGACGGATTGTTCCTCTCGATCATCTGTCTCATCCCTACTCTCCTGAGTCTCTTTGCCGGTCTTGAGAACATGTGGTTCGCAGGAACTTCCGTTCTCATCCTTACCGGAGTTGCGAACGATCTCGTAACACAGATCGAGGGTCAGCTCGCAACAAGAAACCTGAAGGGTTTCCTTGATTGACCTAAGATAACAGGTACAGTATCAGGCGGCCTTCGGACGGACCTTTTGAGGTTCGCCGGAGGTCGTCTGTTTTTACAAGAACACTAAGTGCTTTTTATTAAGAAAGGACTATAAACATATGAAACTTATAATTCTCGGAGCACCCGGATCAGGAAAGGGTACAACTGCAACTGTTCTTCGTGAGAAGTACAGCCTCGCTCACATCTCCACAGGAGACATCTTCCGTGCAAACATCAAGAACGGAACACCTTTGGGCAAAGAGGCAAAGAGTTACATCGATTCCGGTGCACTCGTTCCCGATTCCGTTACAATCCGCATGGTAGAGGACAGACTCTCCCAGGATGACGTTAAGAACGGTTACATCCTTGACGGTTTCCCGAGGACTATCGCACAGGCCGAGGCTCTCGATGAGATCCTTGCCAAGAACGGTTCATCCATCGATGCGGTTCTCTCCATCGTAGTAGACGACGAGATCATCAAGGACCGTGTTTCCTCAAGAAGAGTCTGCGAGAAGTGCGGTGCTTCATTCAACGTACGCTTCAAGCCCACAAAGGTCGAGGGCGTATGCGACGAGTGCGGCGGTAAGGTCATCCAGAGAGCTGATGATACTGAAGAGACTGTTGCAGCAAGACTTAAGACATACTATGAGAATACAAAGCCCCTTATCGATTTCTACGCTGCACGTGACCTTATCGTAGAAGGCAGCAACGATAAGTCTTCCGAAGACTGCGTAAAGCAGATCGAGGAAGGACTCAAGGCAAAGTCGATAATCTGACAGGCAAAGCACTATGGTAGAAGTATTATCTGATTACGAATTGGATCTGATGAGAAAGGCGGGAAAGCTTACCGCGGTGATCTTAAGTGAGCTGCGCAAAGCTGCCGTACCCGGTGCATCAACCAAGGATCTTGATGATATCGCCATGCAGATCATAAAGGAGGCAGGCGGCTCCGCTCCCTGCTTAGGTTACGGTGAGCCCCCTTTCCCCGCTGCGATCTGCACTTCCATCAATGAAGTCGTCGTTCACGGCATTCCTTCGAAGAACGTTATCCTTAAAGACGGTGACATCGTAACCTGCGATGTAGTAGCCGAACTTAACGGCTTCATGGGAGATGCCGCAAGGACATTTTTCGTAGGTAACGTTAAGGAAGAGACAAGACTTCTCGTGGAAAGAGCAAAGGAAGCTTTCTTCAAAGGCCTCGAAAAGGCTCAGATAGGCAACCGCATAGGCGACGTAAGCCACGCGGTGCAGGTGTGTGCCGAAGGTTACGGCTACGGTGTCGTAAGGGAACTTACGGGACACGGAATAGGAAGAGAGATGCATGCCGACCCCGAGGTTCCGAACTACGGCAAGGCCGGAAGAGGAACGAGGATCGTAAAGGGAATGGCTTTTTGCATAGAACCCATGATTACAATGGGTGACCGTCATGTTATATTAGGGAATGACGGCTGGAAGGTATCCGCTGCTGACGGACTTCCGACAGCGCATTATGAAAACACGGTAATAATTACAGAAAACGGACCCGAAATGACCACTTATGAGGAGGGACTTAATGGCTAAAGAAGATGTAATTGAGATTGAAGGTATTGTCGAGGAGGCTCTGCCGAACGCTAATTTCCTGGTAAAGCTCGAGAACGGACACGTTGTAAGAGCTTATATTTCAGGCAAGCTTCGCCAGAATTATATCAAGATCCTGCCCGGCGATAAGGTAACCATGGAGATCTCACCCTACGACCTGTCGAAGGGAAGAATTACATGGAGAGGCAAGAACTGATAATTTAGCTCTTGAAAAACCAAAATAATCTGTTAAACTAGTTTAGCATGCGCGTAAAAGCGCATTGTTTATGTAGCAATAAATGCAGGAGGAGGAAAAAGATGAAAGTCAGACCGTCGGTTAAGCCTATGTGCGAGAAGTGCAAGGTTATTCGCCGTCATGGCAAAGTCATGATCATTTGTTCCGATCCCAAGCACAAGCAGGTGCAGGGATAAGAGCAAGATCCGACTGCAGACAGATTTAGCCCTGTCGTGAAGTCGCTTACGCGGTACTGCTCTGACCGCAACAAAACAAAGAACAACAACGCATAAAGCTTATAACACTTGAAGTGGGGGCGGCTGTTCCCTGTAAAGAGAATTCCCTGCGAAGTGTCGTATGAAATTGCAAAATTACACCTAATGGAGGTAGAAAAATGGCTCGTATTGCCGGTGTTGATTTGCCGAATGATAAGAGAATAGAGATTGCTCTTACTTACATTTACGGCATTGGTACGACAAGCGCATCCAGCATCATCAAGAGTGCCGGAATCAATCCTGATACCAGGGTTAAAGATCTTACAGAGGATGAAGTCGCTAAGATCCGTGAAACGATCGAGAGCGAGAACATTGTTGTTGAGGGTGACCTCAAGAGACAGATTGCGGGAGACATTAAGCGTCTTACCGATATCAACTGCTACAGAGGACGTCGTCACAGATTGGGCCTTCCCGTCAGAGGACAGCGTACAAAGACGAATGCTCGTACCCGTAAGGGCCCGAAGCGTACCGTTGCAGGTAAGAAGAAGTAAGGGGAGGCGAATTTAAATGGCTAATAACAAAACGGCCTCAAGGCCTAAGAGACGTGAACGTAAGAACATCGTCGAAGGCGCTGCTCACATTCACGCAACATTCAACAACACCATTATCACAATTACTGATAAGGCAGGAAATGCTATTTCCTGGTCTTCTGCAGGAATGCAGAACATGAGAGGTTCCCGTAAGGGTACTGCTTTTGCGGCTCAGATCGCTGCCGAGGATGCTGCCAAGAAGGCCGTAGACCACGGTATGAAGACAGTAGAGGTTTATGTCAAGGGACCCGGTGCAGGACGTGAGTCTGCTGTAAGAGCACTTGCTACTGCAGGTCTTGAGATTACGATGATCAAGGACGTTACTCCCGTTCCTCATAACGGCTGCCGTCCTCCCAAGCGTCGCAGAGTTTAATACGAAAGAAGGGTAATTGATTATGGCAAGAGATATGACACCTGTCCTCAAGAAATGCAGGTCGCTTGACATTGAGCCGGCATTCCTTGGAATAGATAAGAAATCAACAAGAAACAGAAATTCGAGACCCAGAAAGCTCTCCGAGTATGGCACACAGCTCAAGGAGAAGCAGAAGGCTAAGTTCATCTATGGCGTTCTCGAGAAGCCTTTCAGAAACTACTTCGAGAAGGCTCAGAAGCTTCATTACGGTACAGTCGGTGAGAATCTCATGATCCTCCTCGAGACAAGACTTGACAACGTTCTTTTCAGAATGGGTTATGCACGTACAAGAGATGAGGCTAAGCAGATCATCAGCCACAGAAACATCAAGATCAACGGCAAGATCGTTAACATTCCCTCATACCGCGTATCAGTAGGTGATGAGCTCGAGGTTAAGGAAGCTGCCAAGTCTTCCCCCAGATTCAAGGAGATCCTTGAGTCTACAGACGGAAGGATCATCCCTGAGTGGGTATCTGCAGATCGCGAGAAGCTCGCAGGAAAGATCAATGCTATCCCGACAGCTGAGCAGATCGATGTACCTGTTAACGCAGTAGCAATCGTCGAGTTGTACAGCAAGTAATAGCCTGTAGATCGGAGGAAAAAGAATGAACGATATTTTACAGCCTACCATTGAATGTAAAGAAACAAGCGAAGATGGTTCTTACGGCAAATATGTCGTATCCCCGCTCGAGCGCGGATATGGTACGACGCTTGGTAACTCCCTGCGCCGTGTTCTGCTTTCTTCTTTAACAGGCGCTGCAGTTACAGCTATCAAGATCGATAACATCTACCACGAGTTCACAACTGTTCCCGGAATCATCGAGGACATGACAGAGATCATCCTTAACGTCAAGGATATCCGTGTTAAGCTCCACAGCGATTCTCCCAAGACAGTATGCATCAGCGTACCCGAGGGTAAGACAGGCGAACTCAAGGCCGGTGATATCGTCCATGACGATGAGGTTGAGATCGTTAATCCTGATCTCGTTATCGCTCATCTCAACGGTGAAGCTAAGGTATTCATGGAACTTACTATCAGCAAGGGCCGTGGCTACAACACAGCAGAGCAGAATAAGGTTGAAGGTCAGGCAATCGGCATTATCGCCATCGATTCCATCTTCACACCTATCAAGAAGGCAAACTTCGTTGTCGAGAATACCCGTGTAGGCGCTCGTACAGACTACGACAGCCTGACACTCGAGGTTTGGACAGACGGTACTATCGCTGTTGATGAGGCATTCGCTTCAGCAGCTGACATCCTTATCACTCACCTGAGCCTTTTCAAGGCTTTGACTGATACGGACAGCGGCATCAGCTTCAAGACCGTTGAGCCTAAGACAGAGAAGAATTCCGAGCTTAACAGAGCTATCGAGGATCTTGATTTCTCAGTTCGTACATACAACTGCCTGAAGAGAGCTGCCATCAACACAGTTGGTGATCTCATCAGCAAGTCTGAGGACGAGATGATCAAGGTAAGAAACCTTGGAAAGAAGTCGCTTGACGAAGTCATCGCGAAGCTTTCCGACATGGGTCTGCATCTTGCAGATGCTGATGTATAAGAGCACATTAGGAGGATAAGAAGATATGGCAGTTAACAGAAAACTTGGCCGTGCGTCTGATCAGAAGATCGCTATCCTGCGCAATCTCACAACTGCGCTCGTTATCAACGGCAGAGTTGAGACTACGGTAGCTCGTGCGAAGGAAGTAAGTTCCATCGTTGACAAGCTCGTAGCAGACGCTATCAAAGAGAAGGATAACTTCACAACAAAGGACATCACGGTTTCCGCAGCTAAGCTTGACGGTAAGGGTAAGAAGGTTCTCGTAACCAAGACATCCAAGAACGGCAACAAGTACGATACGGTTGATCGTGAAGTTAAGACAAAGACAGTTCAGGTTGATTCCGCATCAAGACTTGCTGCAAGAAAGAACATGACAAAGTGGCTTCTTAAGAGCCATGATGCTGAGGGTAACACAATCAACCCCGTCAACAAGCTCTTCGATGAGATCGCTCCCAAGTATGAGGGCAGACAGGGCGGATACACAAGAGTCATCAAGATCGGTGCCAGAAGAGGCGACGGTTCTGAGATGGCAATTCTCGAATTTGTCTGATCCTAACGGCAGTCAAATCGGATATTGAAGTAATCTTGAACGGGGCTGCTCAAAGCAGCCCCGATTTTTATGAAAGATTGATATGGCAGTCGGAATAAGCGTAAAGAAAGTAGATTTTACGTACAAGACGGATGAAGGAGAAGACACGTCCGTTAAAGCTTTAAACGGTATAAGTCTCGAAGTTGAGACAGGTTCTTACTGCGCTGTCTTAGGTCCTAACGGCTCAGGTAAATCGACGCTCGCCAAGGTGATCGACGTTCTCGAGTTTCCCGATAACGGAACAGTTGCCGTATTAGGCTACGAAGGCAAGAACGACGAAGACTGCTACAAGATAAGGGAAAGATGTGCTTACGTATTCCAGAACCCGGATAACCAGATCGTAGGCACCATAGTTGAAGAAGATGTTGCATTCGGTCCCGAGAACCTCGGAGTACCGCTTCCAGAATTAAGACAAAGAGTAGATGAGGCGCTTAAGTATGTCGGCCTTTATGAATTAAGGGACAGACAGGCTGCGTCCCTGTCGGGCGGTCAGAAGCAGAAGCTTGCGATAGCAGGAGCCCTTGCGATGCGTCCTAAGCTTCTCATATTAGATGAATCCACCGCGATGTTAGACCCCATAAGCCGCGACGAGTTCTTAGATCTCGTTGAGCAGATGAGAACAGACAAGGGCATTACCGTCCTTACCATCACGCATGATATGAATGAGGCGGCAAGGTGCGAGAAGATATTTGTAGTCGAGTACGGACAGGTAACGATGAGCGGAACGCCGTCAGAGATCTTCTCCCATCCCGAGAAGATAATCAAGGCAGGTCTCGAACTTCCCCCTGACATAAGTCTTGTTAACGAGATGTCAAAGGCCACCGGAAACAAGATCACGGAAGAAGACATCAAGGACCAAAGATCAAGGATAAACACAGCCATAAGATTTGCAAAGAACGCATCGGAAGCTCCCGCGATGAATCTTCCCGAGGAAAGAAAGAAGGGCAGGAAGATACTTGAGATATCAGACCTGTCGCACTCCTACGACTCCGGAAAGACGTTTGCACTCGAGCATATTAATCTCGACGTTTACGAGGGCGAGATACTCGCGATAGTAGGCAAGAGCGGATGCGGCAAGACGACACTCATATCCCCCCTTAACGGCATAATCAGGCCTCAAAGCGGCGACGTAAGACTCCTCCTTGAATCAGGCGAGGTCCTTTCCACAACGCGAAAGAAAGACATAAAAGGGATAAGGCAGAAGGTCGGCCTCGTATTCCAGTACCCTGAATACCAGCTGTTCGAGGAGACCGTCGAAAAGGACATAGCATACGGCCTTATCAAGATGAATACGCCCGGCGTTAACCGCGAGGGAAGAGTCAAGGCCGCAGCATTGCTCTCGGGTCTTACCGAAGACATATTAACGCGAAGCCCGTTCGAGTTATCGGGCGGACAGAAAAGAAGAGCGGCTCTTGCAGGAGTCCTTGTAATGAAGCCGCAGATCCTCGTGCTCGACGAGCCCGCAGCGGGACTTGATCCTCTCGGACGCAAGGAGATGTTCGAGACCATACTCGCTTTACGTGAGACAGGCACAACCATCATTCTCGTCTCACATAACATGGATGAGGCTGCGCGCTACGCTGACCGCATCTTCTGCATAAGTCGCGGACGTGAGGCTGCATGCGGTAAGCCCTCGGAGCTGTTTGAGAACGAGGGTAAGGCTAAGTCATACGGCTTGAGCCTGCCGCTACTTTATAAATTCTCTTCACAGGTAAAGGAAGCACTGTCGAAGGATTATCCCGGTATCGATGTGCTGCCCCCTTATCCCGATGCGCAGAATGAAGCGGCATCCATCATCAGGAGTGCAATGAAATGTTAAGCGATATAAGCCTCGGCCGTTACGTCGAGACAGGCTCCATCCTGCATAAGACGGATCCAAGGATAAAGGTCATCCTTTATATCGTTTATCTTGTCTCGATCTTCGTCGTAAATTCACCTGCGGCTTTGCTTACTCTTTTTGCTTTGACCGCACTTCAGCTCGTTACTGCCAAGATCCCGTTTAAGGTCACGTTATCTACCTTAAAGCCGATCCTGCCGCTTACGCTTTTTATCTTTATACTTAACATGTTTACGCTTAAGCAGGGACAGATGCTCTGGAGCTGGCGCTTCCTGACGGTTACCGATTACGGCATCGAGAGGGCCATCCTCATGTCTCTTCGAATCGTGTTCCTTATCCTGTCGACATCAGTGCTTCTTACACTTACGACGACACCTCTTAAGATATCTGATGCACTCGAGTCATTGATGTCGCCTTTGAAGGTGATACACGTACCCGTTCACGAGATGAGCATGATGATGTCGATCGCACTTCGCTTTATCCCGACTCTCATCGAAGAGACGGACAAGATAATGAAGGCACAGGTGTCCAGGGGAGCCGACTACGATACGGGTTCATTCATTAACAGGATCAAAGGTTACGTCACGGTCCTCATCCCGTTGTTCGTTTCCTCGTTCAAAAGAGCAGAGGATCTTGCGGTCGCGATGGATGCAAGATGCTACAGGGGAGGAGAGGGCAGAACGAAGCTTAATCCGTTGAAGATCACGGGTCGCGACATAGCCGTTCTGATCGCTTTTCTTGCAGGTGCCGGAGCACTCATTGCAGTGGAAGTGTTTTACGGCAAGTAATCTACAATACGTCAAACAGTTGTGATAGAATTAACAGGCTATTAAGGTTTCAGGAGGAATAATCGGATGGCATATTATGTTGGCATCGATTTGGGCGGTACGAATATCAAGGCAGGCATCGTTGACGGTGACGGTAAGCTTCTAAATAAAGCAAGCATCAAGACCAATGCACAAAGACCCATGGAAGAGATCATTCACGACATGGGGTCTCTGGCTGCAAGAGTCATCGAAGAAGCAGGCCTTAAGAAGGAAGATATTGCCGCTATCGGTATCGGTTCTCCCGGAACACCTGATAACAAGGCAGGAGTTCTTGTTTATGCGGGTAATCTCCCGTTTAACATGGCTCCCATGAGAAAGCTTATAAGGGAAGTAATCGACCTCCCTGTTTACATTGATAATGACGCTAACTGCGCCGCCATGGCTGAAGCCATTGCAGGTGCTGCAAAGGGCGCGAAAGATTCAGTTACGATCACACTCGGAACAGGTGTAGGTGCCGGCGTTATCATCGACGGTAAGATCTACTCCGGTTTCAACCAGGCAGGATCCGAGTTCGGACATACAGTTCTCGTTTCAGGCGGCGTTCAGTGCACATGCGGACGTAAGGGCTGCTTCGAGTGCTATGCATCCGCATCTGCTCTTGTAAGAATGACCAAGGAAGCTGCAGAGGCTAATCCTGATTCAAAGCTCAACGAAGTCATCGCACAGGAAGGAAAGGTAAACGGAAAGATCGCATTCATCGCTCAGAGAATGGGTGATAAGGCAGCCAACGACGTAATCGACATGTACACCGATTATCTTGCTGACGGTCTTGCAAATGCCATCAACACATTCATGCCTGAGGTTCTCGTTGTCGGAGGCGGTATCTGTAACGAAGGTGATCCTCTTCTCATCCCCATGCAGGAGAAGACCATGAGCCGTCCTTTCTTCGGCCCCGGCGTTAAGAAGACAAGGATCGCTCTTGCCCAGATGGGTAACGATGCAGGTATTGTCGGCGCTGCCATGATGGGCATGACATGCGTCAGAGACAATATCGACGGCACAGCCTGCTGATAAATGCCTGCAATCGCTCTTGTAATCGAATTCGACGGCACTGATTTTGTCGGCTGGCAGTATCAGGAGAACGGAAGGTCGGTTCAGGAGCAGATACAAAAAGCGCTCTCAACGCTTTACAAAGAAGAGATAAAAGTTACGGGATCATCCCGCACGGACGCCGGTGTTCACGCACGCGGACTCGTCTGTTCGGCGAAGGTCCCGTTTATCATTCCCGAAGATAAGCTTCCATTCGCGTGCAATGCTCTCCTCCCCGAGGACGTTGCCGTCGTAAAAGCTTACAAGGTAAGTGAGGATTTCAACGCCAGGTTTGATAACAAAGGCAAAAGATACATCTACAGGATCTATAACTCTCCTTTCAAAAGTCCCTTGAGAAGAAGGTACTCCCATCTTGTTACGGGAACACTCGATGTGGAGGCAATGAAGAAGGCTGCGCCCTTCTTTGAAGGAGAGCATGATTTCGCTGCTTTCTGTGCTGCAGGAGGGTCCCAGAACACTACCGTGAGGCGCCTTACCAAGGTGGAAGTGCATGATCCCGACGAGAACGGCATCATCGAGATAGAAGTAGTGGGGGAGGCGTTTCTTTACAACATGGTGCGTATTATCGCGGGTACGCTTTTGTATGTGGGGCAGGGGAAGATCGCCGTTGACGACATTCCTTCCGTCATAGATTCCTGCGACCGCGAGCGAGCGGGTAAGACTCTTCCTCCCGAAGGCCTTACACTCGAGGAGGTTTTCTACGACTATGCGTAAGTTCCATATCGTATGTCTTGCATTCATACTGGTATCTACGTTGATCTCTGCGGCAGCTTTGTTTGGCAGGCAGGATCCTTACAGGGATTCTTATGAGAAGTATCTTTCAGGAGACTGCTACTTTCTTGCCGGGGCAAGGACTACGGAGCCCACGGATCCTAATCTTATCTACAACACCAATCTTGATCTGTCTGATCCGAGAAACATGCTTTTACTGCAGACCAATGCTCACGTATATGCATATGATATTAACGGTCCGTATTGTACTGTTATTTACGACGGAACAACCATCACGAATTTTCCCGTAAACAGATTAATCTTTGAAACTACTGAAGACTATTCGCTCATTAGCGGAGGCAAGCCTTTAACATATGAGGAATACCGTGCCCGTATCGAGGCGGTCGAGAACAATGAGTTAAGCGATCAGGTCTTAAGCGATAAGTCCATGATCCCGAAGAAGGTTGATCACACTTTTGTCTGGGCACAGATAATCTTTAATGTGGTCGTTGCAGCCGGTATGTTCTTCGTAAAAGACGGCCTTGATAAAATGGTAATTGACATAGTATTAGTGTTCTGGACCTTGGTGAATATATTCCTTAATATCGTGATCTTTAACATGGCGATCCTGTCGTAGAATACCAAAGATTAAGAAAAGTATAAGTTGCCCTTAAGTTCATTGAATCCCCGATTTTGGTTAATTATAATTGACCTAAATCCGTGGAAAGGGGGATAGTATAATGGATATCAGCATGTGGGTATTGTGGCTGATACTCGCGGTTATATTTATAGTAATCGAAGGTATCACATTAGGGCTTACAACGATCTGGTGTGCAATCGGAAGTGCAGTTGCAGCAATATGTGCTTACTTCGGAGCTCCAATCGGCATACAGATAGCAGTCATGGTAGTTGTCTCTATAGTATTCTTCTTCATCTGCGTTAAATGGATCAAGCCCCAGCTTAACGAGAGATATAAGAGGAAAGAGAATGCAACCAATGCCGACAGACTCTTTGGTGAGATCGGAGTCGTAATCAAGACTATCGACACATTAGAGGCACAGGGCCAGGTAAAGGTTAAGGGACAGGTCTGGAGCGCCAAGACCCGTGAAGAGAATCAGGTCATTCCTGAAGGCGCAAAAGTTAAGGTATTAGCGATCGAGGGTGTTAAGCTCTTGGTCGAGGATTACAAGGAGGAGTAACTATATGCCCATCATCATTATCGTTTCAGTTGTATTTGTCATCCTGGCAGTTCTGTCAATTGATATCGTACCTCAGGCGACAACTCATATCATCGAGCGCTTCGGTACATACAAGACAACATTCGATACAGGATTCCATCTCAAGGTTCCTTTTATCGATAAGATCGCCAAGAGGATCTCTTTGAAGGAGAAGGTTGCAGACTTTGCTCCTCAGGCCGTTATCACAAAGGATAACGTTACAATGCAGATCGATACGGTTCTTTTCTATCAGATCGTAGATCCTAAGCTCTATACATACGGTATCGAGCGTCCGATCATCGCTATCGAGAATCTTTCTGCTACAACACTTCGTAACATCATCGGTGACCTCGAGCTCGACCAGACACTCACATCCCGTGACATTATCAACACAAGGATGAGAGAGATCCTCGACGAGGCAACAGACCCTTGGGGAATCAAGGTAAACCGTGTTGAGCTTAAGAACATCATCCCGCCTCGTGAGATCCAGGCTGCGATGGAGAAGCAGATGAAGGCTGAGAGAGAGAAGAGAGAGGCTATCCTCATTGCTGAAGGTAAGAAGGAAGCAGCTATCCGTGAGGCAGAGGGTGAGAAGGAGTCAGCAATCCTTCGTGCCGAGGCCCGTAAGGAAGCAGCTATCCGTGAGGCTGAAGGTCAGGCAGAGGCTATCCTCAAGATCAATGAGGCTAAGGCTCAGGGTCTGCAGATGATCAAGAATGTCCAGGCTGACGACGGACTTGTTAAGATCAGGTCTTTGGAGGCTATGGAGAAGATCGCTAACGGACAGGCAACAAAGATCATCATCCCTTCAGAGCTTCAGGGTGTTGCAGGTCTTGCAACTTCCATTAAGGAAGTCATCAAGCAGTAAGCTCTCCTAGTATATTTTAATAATAATATGGAATAGGGTATAATTAAGGTTCCGGGGGTCAGCTCTCGGAACCTTTTTTATGATTATTAAAGGAGGACGGCAAATGGACGGCTGGAGCAACAGGACCAACATGACGATGCTCACGGATTTCTATGAGCTCACAATGGGCAAGGGGTACCTTGACGACGGCAATGCCGACAAGATCGTTTACTTTGATGCTTTCTTCAGGGATGTTCCCGAGCATGGCGGATATGCCGTTATGGCAGGTCTCGAGCAGGTTATCGATTATCTGTCCGATCTTCACTTTACGGAGGATGACCTCAAGTTCTTAAGCGGATACGGCTTTGACGAGAGGTTCATCGAGTATTTAAGAAATTTCAAGTTCTCATGTGATGTATGGGCAGTTCCCGAAGGAACACCCGTATTCCCGAGAGAGCCTCTCATTAAGGTAAGGGGACCTGCTTTGCAGGCTCAGCTTCTTGAGACGGCACTTCTTTGTACATTGAATCACCAGACACTTATCGCAACGAAGACGGCAAGGATCGTTCGCGCTGCCGAGGGAAGACCTGTCATGGAGTTCGGAGCAAGAAGGGCACAGGGATTCGACGCTTCGGTTCTCGGAGCGCGTGCAGCTTATATCGCAGGTGCAGCAGGTACGTCCTGTACGATCTGCGGACAGCAGTTTGATATTCCTCTTTCGGGCACCATGGCTCATTCCTGGGTCATGCTCTACGACGATGAGTTCGAGGCGTTTAAGGCTTATGCAGAGTCCTATCCTGATAAGTGCCTGCTCCTTGTTGATACTTACGATGTATTAAAGTCCGGTATCCCCAATGCGATAAGATGCGCTCATGAAGTGCTTGAGCCGATGGACAAGAGACTTCTCGGCATCAGGATCGATTCGGGTGACCTTACTTACATGACTCAGAAGGCAAGAAAGATGCTCGATGAGGCAGGACTTACCGACTGTAAGATCACGGTTTCCAATGCTCTTGATGAGTATCTCATAAGAGACCTCATCTCACAGGGGGCATGCATCGATTCGTTCGGTGTCGGCGAGAGACTTATCACATCGAAGGCCGAGCCTGTATTCGGAGGCGTTTACAAGATCGCTGCGGTCGAGGATGAGAACGGTAACGTCATCCCCAAGATGAAGATATCGGAGACAACGGCTAAGGTAACAACGCCCTGCGATAAGGAGATCGTAAGATTCTACGATAATGACACGGGCAAGGCTTTGGCTGACGTCCTGTTTGTTAAGGGCGAGAAGATCCCTGACGGAGAGCCTTATGAGATATTTGATCCCGTCGAGACATGGAAGGCAAAGACTCTCACCAACTACACGACCAAGAAGATACTCGTAGAGGTTTTCAGGAACGGTGAGTTAGTCTATAATGTCCCCACCATAAATGAGATAAGGAATTACTGCACAAAGCAGCTCGATACTCTCTGGGATTCCGTGAAGAGATTCGAGAATCCTCATAAGTATTATGTTGATCTGTCTCCCGAGCTTTGGAAGATAAGAGACGATATCTTAAGAGGATACAGAAAATCAAGATAAGAGGTAAGAATAATGGCAAATCCTATCGTTACAATCAAGATCAAGGGCATGGGAGATATCAAGGCTGAGCTCTATCCCCAGATCGCACCCATAACAGTTGAGAATTTCATCAAGCTTGCAAGTTCCGGTTTTTACAACGGACTTACATTCCACAGGATAATTCCGGGATTCATGATCCAGGGCGGTGACCCCGAGGGTACAGGCATGGGCGGTCCCGGTTACTCCATCAAGGGTGAGTTCGCTTCAAACGGATTCATCAATACTTTAAACCACAGCAGAGGCGTTCTTTCCATGGCAAGATCCATGCTGCCTGATTCTGCGGGATCACAGTTCTTCATCATGCACGAGGATGCACCTCACCTTGACGGCGAGTATGCCGCTTTCGGTAAGGTTTTCGAGGGTATTGAGGTAGTGGACAAGGTTGCTTCCGTAAAGACGGATTATAATGACAAGCCGCTCGAGCCTGTTGTTATCGAGATCATGTCCGTAGAGGTATAAGTTTTAACGGATGGACGCCAGATCCGATTCAAGAGCAAAGCACATAGACTTTATCATTCTCGATCTCATAAGCATTGAGATTGCATTTTTGCTTGCCGTAATTACAAGGTTCGGACTCGTCGAGTGCATTGCGATCCTGTCGAGCGGTGAATCGGAAACCTCAAGAGCTTTCAGGATAGTTAATGTTGTCCTTGTTCTCGCGTATCTGGTGTTCATGCTCTTTACTGGTCCTCATACGGGAATCGTAAAGAGAGGACATATCGTGGAAGGGTGGAACGTATTCATACTCAATGTGGAGATGCTCTTCACGCTGTTCGCGTTCCTCTATGTAATCAAGACATCAGCCATCTATTCACGACTCATGATCGGATATTTCTTCCTGTTCGACATCGCTTTGATGATGATGTTCAGGACGTTCAGAAAGCTTATCCTCAGGATAAAGTTCATGGACGGAAGCGACTCCGCGGGAGTTCTTCTTGTCATGCAGACGGATACGGCTGAAGAGTTCATCAATACCCTGATAAGAAACAACAGCGGTTTCTATCACTTCAAGGGAATAATCTTTACCGACGCATATCAGGGAACGGAGTATATGGGCATTCCCGTCATCAAGCAGAAGGACATGCTCGATTACGTTAAGGAGAATCCCATCAACGACGTGTTCATGCTAACAAAGACCGGAGGAAGACTTGCGACCACGTTTATCAACATGGGAATAACGGTTCACAGAGCGATGAACCTCGAGACTCCGAACATGGTCAATGCATCGATCAATCAGATCGGCAATTATACTGTCATAACATCCACCATCAGCAAGGCGACACTCGGTGAGTTAATGGTCAAGAGATTCTTCGATATTCTCTTCTCCATCATAGGAATGGTCTTTACTGCGATCATCACGTTGTTCCTTATCCCCATCATCAAGATACAGGCTCCGGGCCCCGTCTTCTTCAAGCAGACGAGAGTAGGTAAGAACGGTAAGCTGTTTACCATGTATAAGTTCCGTTCGATGTATATCGATGCCGAGGAGCGCAAGAAGGAACTCATGAGCCAGAACGAGATGAAAGGTCTCATGTTCAAGATGGAAAATGACCCGAGGATCTTCCCTGCGGGTAAGTTCATGCGTAAGGCCAGCATCGACGAGTTCCCTCAGTTCTGGAATATCTTCAAAGGCGACATGTCACTCATAGGAACACGTCCGCCGACGCTTGATGAGTATGAGAATTACAAGAGACATCACATGAGCAGACTTGCGATGAAGCCCGGACTTACCGGAATGTGGCAGGTATCGGGAAGATCCGACATCAAGGACTTCGAAGAGATCGTAAGACTTGATAACGAGTACATAAGAAACTTCAGCATCGGTCTTGACATCAAGATATTCATCAAGACCATCGGAACCGTATTCGGAATGAAGGGATCTAAGTGACGACGGCAAAGAGACTTATCACTGACGGGAAGGTGTTTACCGAGGCTTTGTTCCTCACAGCCTTCTCTTTCTATGTGATATTCTTCTATCTTCAGACGACAACATTCATACTTGATATCCCGGGAGAGTACTACAGCATAATAAGAGGCGTGCTTCTGGCGTGCGGTCTTTACCGTATTTACGTGTTTAAGGATGAACTTGGCATTCCCGTCATATCCGTCCTGTCTTTGTTCATGGGACTCGGACTGTTCTTCGCGGTAAGCCGTGCCGATACGTTTGTGCTCGATGCGGCGATCATAACGGCAGGTGCCGTTAATGTATCGTTCAAAAGGATAGGCATCATCTATGTTTACATCGGAGCTCTCATAAGCCTTCTGGCGCTTGTATGCTCCCGTACGGGAATTATCCCCGATTACATCTTCCACACCAATTACGGCGTGAATGAGAGCGTCAGGCACTCGTTCGGCATCATCTATCCGACGGATTGTTTTGCCCACATTTTCTACCTGGCGGTCATTTACTTTATCTTAAGGTGGAAGAGGATCACTTACTTTGAGATCGCAGGTGCGGGGATCGTTTTCGCAGGGGTGTTTTACTTTACGAGGGCGAGGATCGACATGATAAGCGCAGTGCTTATGCTGATTGCCGTGCTTGTCTGCAAGTTATTTAAGTTCAGGGCCATAAAGATCGGCAATAAGATCAAGGCTGTGACGGTAAGTGCACTTATGCCCGTATGTGCCGCGGCGATCACTGTCATTACGTATTTTTACGATGAGACAAACTCTTTCATGTATTCTCTTGATGCCAAGATGAGCTACAGATTAAGCCTCGGCAAGATAGGAATGGGATTATACGGGTTTAAGCTTCTAGGTAACCCCAACTTTGCCGAGAACGGTAATGCCAACGGCGGTGTCAGGAACTATGCTTATGTGTTCTATGATTCCGCATATATCAAGTATCTGTTCAAGTATGGCATTATCCTGCTTGTTGTGCTCTTCGTGATCTACGCCCTGATAGGAATAAGGCTCATCAGAAAAGACATGCTCTACGGCATGGTATTCGTAGGTCTTATCACGATGACACTCGTGATAGAGCACCATATGCTCGAATTATCATATAACATAACTTTACTGCTGCTGACGGCCGATATTTCAACGATTTTACAGTGCGGCTCCCCTATATATATAAATAATAAGAATGGTATAATGGCAAAGACTACTTAACCCCCTTTGGAGGAAACACATGAATTACATTATCAACGAAGACGAGACCGAGATAAATATCAAGGACATGCTGACATATTGCTTCCTTCACTGGAGGAAGGCCCTTGCTCTGATGATCATCATCGGAATCGTACTCGGTGGAGTTATGGGTGCACGTGAGGGGATCAGGACGGCTAAGCTCGCTGAAGCTTATCAGTCTTATCTTGATGACCCGGCTGCCCTTCTTGCAAAGCAGGCTAATACTAACTACGCATTAAAGAACGGTATCGAGCTTCCTGAGGATGAGATACTTACTGACGAGGAGCAGCTGATCCTCGAGCAGGTTGCTACTTTGGACAGTATCAACAACTTAAACGATATCATCGCCCAGAGCAGACGTGACCTCATGTCAATGACTGACTACTACAACGACTCCATCCTGATGAGAGTTGATCCCCAGTCGGTTCCGACTGCAGAGGCAGACATCATGATCACGGTACCCGAGGGTGCTCCTGCAAACTCAGCAAGCGTCATCGCTGCTTCTTATGTTGACTATCTTAAGAACGGTAACTATCTTGACGAGTATGCACAGGAGATCGGCGTAGATCCCAAGTATCTTAAGGAGGCCGTAACGGTTTCCGACATAACATTCGGTAACAGCGACGGAGCAACCAGCGTATCAACTTCTTCCAGTTCCGGACTTGATACCAATGTAAGCACAGACGTTAATTTCTCAATCTCAACAGACATAAACAGCGACAGAGTCGCTCTTATCATCATCAAGGTCGTAGGCGTATCCGCACAGGATGCTCTCGATCTTCTCGAGCGAGTAGTTCAGGAAGTGGATGTTTACAGGGATGCCACATCCGAGTCCATGTTCCCTAACGAGACAACGACAATTAACTACTTCTTCAACATGCTCCACGATGACAGGATCCAGAATCTCCAGACTCAGACTTCTGAGGAGCTCGTTGACCTTCAGGAGAATCTTGAGGTCTACATCAAGAGCCTTAAGAACCTTCAGAAGCAGCACGGCGACATCATCGTTAATACGATGCACGAGATGCCGAACGTAACAAAGGAAGCAGCAAAGTCCGGAATCAAGTTCGGATCCCTCGGCGTAGTTGCATCATTCCTGTTCTACGCACTCATCCTTGTCATCAAGTACATCTTGAGCAGCATCGCTTTGACAAAGTCACAGCTCGTAAACAGATTTACGCTCTTTGACTTAGGCTCACATACTGACGGAGAGAAGCCTCTTTACAAGCACTCCGGCAAGTTCGACAAGTGGTTAAGAAAAGTCGGAAGACTTAACGACGGTAATATTGATGCGGCTGAAGCTGCTGCGGCTAACCTTGAGGTTTACGGTTCGGATGTTAAGTCCATTCTCGTTCTCGGTACGGGTGACGCGGTTAAGGATCTCAAGAATAAGGTCAAGGACATCAAGATCTATAATGCCCCCAATCTTATCAACGATCCTAAGGCAAGAAAGCTTCTCCCTGAGGTAGACAGCGTTATTCTCGAAGTAAGATACGGCGAGACGAAGTTCGAGGACATAAAGGAGCAGATCAAGCTCATTATGCTCGCAGGCAAGCCGATCACGGGTTATATCGCAGACTAAATCCATGGGACTTAAAGTCTTACATATATCCAAGTATTACTATCCTTTCTCGGGAGGAACGGAGCAGATTGCGCGTGATGTCGTTCTCGCTTTGAAGGACGTACCCGGGTGCGAGCAGCTTGTCTTCGCATTCGATCACGAGTCTCCGAAGAAGTCCGTTGATTCCCGCGACAGCGTTGACGGCATCGGTGTCATCCGCTGCAGGTGTTTTGCGAAGGTATCTTCCCAGTCTCTTTCCGCAACATACGGTAAGAGGCTTAAGGCTGCTTTCGAGGAGTTTAAGCCTGATGTTGTCGTGCTTCACTATCCGAACCCGTTCGGTACGCACTACCTTCTCAAGATCCTGAAGAAGTATCCTCAGGTTAAGCTCATCAACTACTGGCATCTTGATATCGTTAAGCAGAAGATACTGCGCACTTTCTTCAAAGGTCAGAACAAAAGACTCATCAGAAGGTCGGATAAGATAATCGCAACGAGCCCCAACTATGTTAAGGGTAGCGAGTGGCTTTCTTCGGCTCAGGAGAAGTGCGTCGTCGTTCCGAACTGCATCGATGAGAACCGTCTGGTGGTAGATGCCGAGGTCGAAGCTCTTGCGGGGAAGATAAGGGAAGAGAACGAAGGCAAGGTACTCTGTCTTGCCGTGGGACGCCATGTCGAGTACAAGGGATTCAAGTATCTTATCGAGGCATCAAAGAACTTAGATGACAGATTTTGCATCGCCATTACGGGTAAGGGACCTTTGACGGATGAGTTAAAGGCACAGGCTAAGGGCGACGATAAGGTTCAGTTCTTGGGACTTGTAAGTGATGTGGAACTTCGCGCAAGACTTTTGTCATGCGACATCTTCTGCTTCCCGTCCATAACCAAGAATGAAGCGTTTGGTCTTGCTTTGGCCGAGGGCATGTACTTTGGCCATCCGGCAGTTACGTTCACGATCGAGGGATCGGGTGTCAACTACGTAAGTCCCGATAAGGTGACGGGTATCGAGTGTCCTAATTCCGACAGCAAAGCTTATGCGGAGGCGCTGACGACACTCGCTGACGACAAAGAACTTGCATCTAAGTACGGCGAGGCTGCAAGGGAGCGCGTCATTCAGAATTTTACTTTCGCTTCTTTCAAAGAGAACATAAAGAAACTGGTGGAGGCTCTGTAAGATGAATCTCACACTGGTGCGCATGAACAAGGGTTCCTCTATTATCAACACGCTCATCTGGATAAGCATCCTGATCGCGTCCTGTGACATCGTACTTGCTTTTGAAGTGGCAGGTCTTACGGTAAGAATCTCACAGCTTGTATCGATGGCCGTTATGTTCCTGTTCCTTCTAAGGATAATCAAGTTCGGTAACGTCAAGATATTAACGCCGTACTACAACCTTCTTATCGTTATAGTTTTTAACACGATATGCATATTCAATTCGAAGACGATCTTCAATGCCGTCGGCTACGACATGTGGCTGCTGTTCGACTGCGTTCAGGTGCTTGCGTTTACGTATTTTTTGAGCAAGCAGGAGTCGGTCCATTCGATCGTGCGTAAGTACATCATGTGCTTTAACGCACTTGCCGTAGTCGGATTCGTACAGTTTGCCTTGCAGTTCGTCGGCATCAATTTCTTCGTAACACAGTACAACGATCTTCACAGAAGTAACGGCTTCTCATACGAGCCTTCCTTCTATGCAACATACATGATAATGGGCTCCATCATCTGCCTTTATCTTCTCGAGAGACGTAACTACAAGTGCATGAGAAAAAGCGCACTCATCGTGTCGACTCTTCTTAACTGCGGTGCTGTCGTCATCTCAACTTCGAGAATGGGTATACTCATCCTCTTAATCTACGTCGTCTACAGAGGCTTCATGTCGCTTCGCATTTACATCCACATGAAGTCATCTTTCATAAGGATCATATTCACGCTCATGCCCATCATGGTCGGCATCGGTCTCATATTCTTCATCATTGCGGTCGAGTTCGAGGTTCCGTTTGTCATGCACTACTTAAGCGGACTCGGTATCGGTAACACGACATCCCACTCTGCAGATGCAAGAATGAGCGGATTCGTCGATACATGGAAACTGTTCCTGGACAGCCCGTTCCTGGGGTGCAGCCTCGGAGGCATTGATGCGGGCATCATCGAGTATAAGGCGCGTAATTACACGGTTGCGAATAACGGCGGAGCCAGCATGTGCATATCACTTGAGGCCCTCGCTGCATATGGTATCTTCGGTGCTTACTTCTTCTTCAAGTACATGTACGACCTTACGATCGGCGGTTACCTCAAGGCGAAGAAGAGACCCGGAAACAAGCAGGACCGTGAACCCGTCTATGCAATGCTCATAGCTTTGTTCTTCGAGTTCGCCATCCTTCAGCTTAACCAGAATGTCTTAAGACCTCCTTTCTGGGTACACATCGCACTCGTATCCACCGTTTTGCAGATTTACCTTCGCGATTCGCATAAATACTACAAGAACAAGACTGAGGCGCAGTAAGACCATGTCCCAAACGAAGATAATAGCCAATTACCTTCCTCAGTATCACCAAATGCCGGAGAACGACAAGTGGTGGGGAGAAGGCTTCACGGATTGGGTAGCGGTAAAGAAGGCCGAGCCCCAGTTCGAGGGACATAACCAGCCGAGAGTTCCCGCGGATGAGTACTACTACAGTCTCGATAAGCCGGAGGACATCCTCCGTCAGGCTAAGCTTGCAGGCGAGTACGGCATTTACGGCTTTGGAATCTACCACTACTGGTTCTCTTCGAATCAGCACTTCATGGAGACTCCCGCGAACATAATCCTCTCCCATAAGGAGATCGATACGCACTTCATGTTCATCTGGGACAACACTTCCTGGATACGTTCCTGGAGTGCAGTGAAGGGCAACAACTGGGCTCCTTCATTCGAGGGCGAGAAGCAAAGCGGCCCCGAGATCCTCGCGAAGCTCGAGTACGGCGGCAAGGATGAGTGGAAGGCGCATTTCGACTGGCTTCTGCCTTTCTTTAAGGATGAAAGATACATAAAGATCGACGGCAAGCCCGTGTTCTCCTTCATGAGGATGAATGCGGATCCCGAGATAATAACCGCGATGGCAGAATACTGGGATGAACTCGGCAGGGAAGCAGGTTTCCCCGGAGTATGCTGCATGAGCAAGTGCACATGGAAGGGAGTCGGCCTCGACTACCGTTTCTACTATGAGCCTTTCCAGTTCAACGACAGGCACGAGCTTATGCGTAAAGGCCTCGAGGAGATCTACCTTCGAAAAATTAACAGGAAGCCGAAGCTCCGTTTTGCAGACTACGACAAGGAGTGGAAGAGCATCCTTTATTCTGCAAGACACTGCAAAAGGAAGAATACTTTCTTTAGCGGCATCGTGGGCTTTGATGACACTCCGCGCCGCGGTAAGAAGGCACGCATAATTAAAGGTCAGACTCCTCAGAAGTTTGAGGATTACCTTACGGAACTTCTTAAGATATCAAACGAGCAGGGAAGAGAATACCTGTTCATCACCGCGTGGAATGAGTGGAGTGAAGGCGCATATCTCGAGCCTGATACCGTCAACGGCACAAGTTATCTTGAGGCGGTAAGAAACGCGATAAAGAGGCAGTCCTGACCGTCATGAAACTTGCCTGCTGTGTTGTTCTGTATAATCCCGACGAGAGTGTTGCCAATAACATCGCTTCGTATGCCAAGGATGTTGATGTCGTATTTGCCGTAGATAATTCGGATGAGGTAAACGAGAAAATTAATGAGAAGATAAGAACTTCGGGCAACGTTGAAGTTATCCCGATGAACGGAAACAAAGGCATCGCTGCTGCTTTGAATAAAGGCCTTAATGAAGCATCGGCAAGAGGATACGGATATCTTCTTACGATGGATCAGGATTCGTATTTTACGGGCGACACGCTTCCTTCGTACATGACAAAGGCGGAAGAGGTTTTTGCTTCCGATGAGAAGATAATACAGGTCGGAATCCATAATTCAGGAGATAAGGAAGACGATCCTGTCACGAATATGGAAGATGCGCCGTGGCTCATAACATCGGGGTCTATCATGGATGTAAAAGCATCCTTAAAGGTCGGAGGCTTTCTCGAGAAACTGTTCATAGATGAAGTCGACCGCGAGTTTAACTACAGGGCTGCGCGTGAAGGCTACAGGTTCAGAAGGATACTTGAGCTTACAATGCAGCATAATCTCGGAGCTCCGATAAAGGGTAAGTTTCTGGGCAGGAACTTCGAAGCCATGGGACACAGCAAGGTCCGTAAATACTATATCTTCAGGAACTGCACTTATGTCATGAAGACGTATCCGCAGACGAGGAAAGCATACAGATATTTCCTGTTCACTCAGTTTGTTAAGACCATCCTGGTCGAGGATGACAAGTGGAACAAGATCAAGTTTATGAGAAGAGGCAAGGCCGACGCCCGTAAGGGGAAATTCGGTAAACTGGAAGAGTAAATGGAAGAGCATGAGGGCAAAATAAAAAAGATCGGGAAGATGATGGACAAGCTTAAAGGCATTGTCTCTGATTCGATCGGAAAGAAGAACTACCGTAAGGCGTTAGATGCCATGACGGCGGCTTCGTTCATCCTCGAAGAATACAATCAGTATTATGTTGATGAAGCGCTCGAGAGCGATCTTGAGCGTATCTCGAAGGAACTTGTTAAGCCCGGATTCAGCGCTGATGAGACGGATAAGAATACCATCCTGTTCTACGACAGCTTCGGCTTTGACGTAAGGGCACTCGCTCTTATCTACATGCATGCTTTATCCAATCTCGGTTATAAGATCATATACATTACGAAGATCGAATCGAAGGATGCGCAGCCCGAACTTCACAACGCGGTCAAGGACGGCGATGTCATCTGGAATTATGTCTCATATGACAACAGACATACGGAAGTGCTCGATATCGCTTCTTTGTTCGAGAAGTATAAACCCGCCAGGGCTTTCCTTTATTCAACGCCTGATGATGCGGCTGCGATGGCTGTGTTTAAGGCTTACGAAGGGATAGTCGAGAGGTATAAGATCAATCTTACGGATCACGCTTTCTGGCTCGGTCACGATGCGTTTGACTATAATCTCGAGTTCAGAAATTACGGTGCGTGTGTATCAGTGACCTACAGGGGCATCCCGGAAGAAAAAGAGATCCTCATGCCTTTCTATCCTTACCACAGACCGACCGAATTCCGGGGGCTTCCCTTTGACGCAGAAGGAAAGAAGATCATATTCAGCGGAGGGTCCATCTATAAGACTCTTGGAGATCCCGCAAACAGGTTCTACGTCATCGTCGACAGGCTCCTTGAAGGGCATGACGATACCGTATTCCTCTACGCAGGAACCGGAGATGATTCTGAGATAGTGAAGCTTCAAAAGAAGTATCCGGAGCGCGTTTACAGGATAGACGAGAGGAAGGACCTGTTCGAATTGATGGAGCATTGTACTATCTATCTCAACACCTTCCCCATGGTAGGCGGACTCATGATGCA
Organism: Clostridiales bacterium; assembly: GCA_017958365.1. GTDB lineage: Bacteria > Bacillota > Clostridia > Saccharofermentanales > Saccharofermentanaceae > Saccharofermentans. The sequence continues at coordinate 28,745 of JAGDCV010000001.1, read as the reverse complement.
GTTTGCAGCTGATGCCCGCAAGGTCCCTCTGACGTTGATAAAAGAGGGAAGCAGCAATGATGTTAACAAGGAAAACCTGCTTCATCAGGAGACCGTAGAGTATAAGGATATCGATTCTCTGATCGAAGAAGCAAACAGGCTTCTTACGGATGACGAATACAGAGAGTTAAGGGGAGCGGCGTTGAAGAACGACCTCATCTCTCCTTTGAAATTCGAGCAGGAACTTAAAAAGGCACTCACGGAACACAAGACGTCTTACAGCCTTAACATACAAAAGATAGACACGACTGAATTCAGAAAACAATATATAATAAGGTTTGGGGACAAAGTCTTCAGACAGGTAATAGCATCCGGAAACAAGAAGACGCTCATGGGCGATTTCCCGGGACTGTTCGCCCTGAAGGCTTATAATAAGATAGTAAAGAAAGAAAAGCTCAATTAAGGATAACCGTTATGGAGATAAGAAAGTTTAATTTCGAGGCGCACGGCGATGACAGAGGGCAGCTTGTAGCTCTTGAGCAGTATAAGGATTTCCCCTTCGAGGTGAAGAGGGTCTACTACATCTACGATACGCTTACGGACGTGGTCCGCGGCCACCATGCGCACAAGTGCCTAAAGCAGGTCCTCATCTGCGTTCACGGCAGCTGCAAGATCCATCTTGATAACGGTCACGAGACGGAGGAGATCCTTCTCGACAGACCGACACTCGGTCTTTACATCGAGAACGACATGTGGAGAGAGATGTATGATTTCTCCCCTGATGCCGTACTCCTCGTTCTTGCATCTGAGCTTTATGACGAATCCGATTACATCAGAGATTACGACGAATTCCTTAAGTTTGTTGAAGCTAAGGAGAGTGAGAAATAATGCAGATACCTTTTGTTACGTTCCGTCCCATGGAGAAGGAACTTGATAAGGACATACGTGCGGCATTTGAGACCGTATATTCAAACTCGTGGTACATAGAAGGTGAAGAGGACACAAAGTTCGAGAAGGCTTTCGCGCAGTACATAGGAACAGATTACTGTGTCGGCTGCGGAAACGGACTTGATGCCCTTGTGCTCGCCTTAAAGGCACTCGGCATAGGAGACGGTGATGAGGTTATCGTTCCGTCGAATACTTACATCGCGACAGCTCTTGCCGTTACTTACGCGGGGGCAAAGGTCGTGTTCGTCGAGCCCGATATCAGAACTTACAATATCGATCCCACGCTGATCGAAGACGCCATCACGGATAAGACAAAAGCCATTATGCCCGTGCACCTGTACGGACAAGCCTGCGACATGGATCCTATCATGGAAATCGCTGACAGGCACGGCCTTAATGTCATCGAGGATTGTGCCCAGGCACACGGTGCAACTTACAAGGGAAGAAAGATCGGCACCTTCGGCATTGCTTCAGGTTTCTCCTTTTATCCCGGAAAGAATCTCGGTGCTTTGGGTGATGCCGGCGCTGCGGTAACCAACAGCAAAGAGTTAGCTGACAAGATAAGAGCTTACGGAAACTACGGATGTGATTATAAGTACCATCACATCTACAAGGGCAACAACAGCAGACTTGATGAATTCCAGGCTGCATTCCTGTCCGCGAAGCTTCCCCACCTCGACCGCATGAATGAAGCTCGAAAAGCCATCGCTAACAAGTACCTCGAGGGCATCAAGAACCCCCTCGTCACACTCCCGTTCGTGGCAGATTATGCTGACCCCGTCTGGCATATCTTCGCCATAAGATGCGACAGGAAAGACGAGCTGCAGAAGTTCCTGCGTGATGCGGGAATAGGAACGAATAACCACTACCCGATCCCCATGCATCTTCAGGAGGCATATAAGGATCTGGGATTTAAAGAAGGCGATTTCCCGATCGCCGAGCTTATATCAGCAACAGAGATCTCCATTCCGCTTTATTACGGAATGACTGATGATGAGATCAATTACGTCATAGATAAGATAAATGAGTTCGCTTGAAGTTTTTATCCTGACTTATAACAGAGCATCTTATCTTCGCGAGAGCATCGAGAGTGTTCTTGATTCTTCGTATAAGGATTTTACTTTGACCGTTGTTGATAACTGTTCAACGGATAACACCGAGGAGGTTGTAAAGTCGTTTACTGACGACAGACTTTCATACGTTAAACATCCTCAGAACATCGGAGGCATCAACAACATCAATTCCGCCATCAGGATGGGCAAGGCTGATTATATCGTGCTTTTCCACGATGACGATAAGATGCACCCTGACATGCTAAAGACCGAATATGAATATCTCGAGAGCCATCCTGAAGCAGGATGCGTGTCCTGTCTTAATACGAATTTCTTCGAAGACGGAACCGAGCAGGATACTGCCGCAAATTATGAGGGCGAGTATAAGATCTATACGGGAAGAGAGTTGTTTGATGCTTATTTTGAAGGGACACACAACACAGTTTGCCCGTCTATTATGTACAGGAAGAAAGTGCTTGATGCGCACGACCTCATATTTGATCCTAATGTGGGACCATGCTGTGACATCAAGCTCCTGTTCGACATAGAGCGTTACGGTGACGGAGTCATGTCGGTAAACAAGTGTCTTATGTACACAAGAAGACACAAGGGCCAGGACAGCACGATGAACTACTTCACTATGCATATCGAACTGTACGATTACCTTATTAACGATCCGTACTACGGCCCCATGCTGTCCGGAAAGAAAGAGTGGGGAAACGATAAATACAAGGATTTCTCGAAGGCTTTGGCAAGTCTTGAGATAAAGGGTGAGCGTGACAGAAGCGAGCTTCGCGGATTCGAGAAGAAACTGCGCAATGCCTGCGGCGGAAGAGCAGCCGACAGATTTAAGTATAAAGTGACGGTAACTGCTGCAAAACTTTTCCCCGGCCTTATGAAGAAGCTTTACTACTCTGTCAAGAAAGGGAAAGTCTGATGATCATAGTTCAATTCTCGGGAGGACTCGGCAATCAGCTCGGACAGTATGGCCTTTACTCGGAGTACAAAGCCCGCGGGTTTAAGACATACGCTGACTTAAGCTGGTACAGGAAAGGTCAGACAGACGACGGCAAGATCGACATAAGGGACATCGAGATCAGCCGCCTGGGGCTTTCCGTGGATGAGTGTCCCAAGATGTTCGAGTACTTCGGCGGTAATCCGGGATTAAGAAGATATATAAGAAGGATATGTGTCGGTCATACATATCTTGAAGAAGGATATAAGTTTACCCCGGCGCTTCTTGATGTGAAGAAAGGATACGTAACGGGCGGAAGCTTCATAGGGGATGAGTATATCCCTACCTGTTCGGATGAACTTCGCCGCAGCATCAAGTTTGCGGGAACGGACTCTGATTACATCAAGAAGATGGAACATAAGATCTTGCAAACAAACTCGGTCTCCATCCACGTAAGGCTCGGTGACTATCTTAATAACAACAGTCTTTACGGCGGGATCTGTACACCGGAATACTATAAGAAAGCCGTGTCTTTGATTAAGGAGAAAGCTCCTGATGCCACATTCTTCCTGTTCTCGAATGATGTGTCAGCAGCGGCTGAAATGCTCGGGATAAATGACATCGTACCGGTTGCGGAAAACACGGGAGACAAGTCATATCTTGATATGTATCTCATGAGCAAGTGTAAGCACAACATAATTGCCAACAGTACATTCAGCTGGTGGGGTGCATGGCTTAATGAGAATGAGGACAAGACTGTTTGTTGTCCGACCACGCTTCTTAACGGCTATGACAACGGCAGTGTATACTGTAAAGAGTGGATAAGGGTATCTTCCCAAGATACGTGAGGAGGCAACAGATATTATGGCTCAACAAAAGGCTCTCATAATCGGCGGTAACGGATTCATCGGCTCGAATCTTGCCCGCATGCTTGCAGATAAGGACTATACCGTAAGCAGCTTCGACATAGCCGAGCCCCCTAAGCGCGATCCGAGGATCAATTACATAATGGGCGATTTCTTTGACGATAATGTCCTCTCGGGCGTCATCAAAGGTCAGGACATAATCTACCACGCCCTCTCCACCATCAACCCCGGCAATTCCAACGAGAAGTACATGATGGGATACGGAAGGGATTTCATACAGACGGTCAAACTGTTCAACATGATAAAGGACACTGATACCAAACTCATCTTCCTGTCGTCGGGCGGAACCGTTTACGGTGATCAGGAAGTGCAGCCGATCAAGGAAGACAGTATCGCAAGACCGATCAATCACTACGGTAACGTAAAGCTTTGTATCGAGAACACATTAAGGGTATTCGACATACAGGCAAAGTCCAAGATGATGATAGCAAGAATATCGAACCCCTACGGTCCCGGTCAGGACTACAGCAAGGGCGTAGGCTTTATAGATGCGGTCATCAAGAAGACTCTGGCAGGCGAGACTATCGAGGTATGGGGAGACGGAGAAGTCATCCGCGATTATATCTACATCGACGATGTCTGCTCGATGCTTATCGGTCTTGCCGAGTATGAAGGCACTGAGACATTGTTCAACATAAGTTCCGGAATCGGCACTTCCCAGAACAGGATCCTCGAGATAGTAAAGGGGATCGACAGCGGCGTAAAGTTTGAATATAAGCCTGCAAGAAGCGTTGACGTTAAGAAGATCATTCTTGATAACTCTAAGATAATGGGCACCGGAGTAAACAAAACACTTAAAGTGCTTGAAGACGGAATCAGATCAGTCTATGACTATCACAAGGGAAACATGGTAAAATAATCTTTTAAGAGAGGTTCAGATATATGGAAAACAAGACGATTATAAAATCAGTTTCAGAGAACCCTCAGCCTTTGACAGTCAAGAAGGATTGGGGCAGTTATACAGTTCTTCACGAAGAGAAGGATCACCTGACGATCCTTGTTGTTCTTAAGGAAGGAAGCAGAATGAAGTACCACAGCCACAAAGGCAGAAGAGAACTTTGGGTGGTTGCAAGCGGAAACGGCCGCGTCATAATGAATGAAGAGGAAAGATACATCCATACGGGTGATGTTGTTGAGATTCCCAGAGAAGTACGCCAGACGGTAATTGCAGGAAGCGAGCTTAAGCTGATCGAAGTTCAGATCGGCGACACCTCGGCTGAGGATAAGACCGTCTATGATCTTAAGCAGGATTACTACAGTGACGGCAGCACGGGATACTCGATAGGATAAAAACCAAAGGAAGGCTTTGGCTATGATGGAGAAACAGGCAAAGATATATGTCGCAGGACATAAGGGAATGGTCGGAAGCGCCATAGTAAGGGAGCTTCAAAGACAGGGCTATTCCAATATAGTAACGAGGTCACACGCCGAGCTTGATCTTACAAGACAAGATCAGGTAGAGGCGTTCTTTGAGCAGGAAAAACCCGAGTATGTTTTCCTTGCAGCGGCTAAGGTAGGCGGCATCATGGGTAATGCAACTGCCAAGGCTGACTTCATGTACGATAACATGATCCTTGAGATGAACGTTATACATGCGGCATGGAAGAACGGATGCAAGAAGCTCGAGTTCTTAGGCTCAAGCTGCATCTATCCGAAGTTCGCTCCTCAGCCCATGAAGGAGGACTGTCTTCTTACAAGCAGTCTCGAGTCCACTAACGAGGCATATGCTCTTGCGAAGATATCGGGACTTAAGTACTGCGAGTATCTTAATACACAGTACGGAACGGACTACATAAGCGTAATGCCGACCAACCTTTACGGACCTAACGATAACTATCATCCGGAGCACTCACACGTGCTTCCCGCACTTATAAGAAGATTCCACGAGGCCAAGGAGAGCAAAGTTACAAGCGTAACCTGCTGGGGTGACGGATCACCTCTCCGTGAGTTCATGTATGTTGATGATCTGGCTGACCTGTGCGTATTCCTCATGAACAACTACAGCGGCAATGAGACCGTCAATGCAGGTACAGGCAAGGAACTTACCATCAAGGAATTGACGGAGCTTGTTGCAAAGGTAGTAGGCTACGAGGGTGAGATCTTGTGGGATCCTTCCAAGCCTAACGGCACTCCCCGTAAGCTTCTTGATGTATCGAAGGCGGCGGGATTAGGCTGGACATATAAGACCGAACTTGAAGAGGGAATCAGGCTTACGTACAAGGATTTCCTTGAGAATCCGATGAGAGCCGAACGATAAGGTAGGTTTATGCCGTCTTCCCGGAAACGCATTCTTGTAACAGCTTCATGGTACCCGACTAAGGAGAATCCTATATCGGGGACTTTCTTTAAGGAACAATGCGAACTTCTGTCACATGAATACGACGTAACGGTCGTAATGTTAAATCCGGCTACGACACTCGGCATCAAGTACCTGGGGAAGAGGATCACCGGCAAGGATATCTACCTTGAGAAGTTAGGCGACAGTGAGTATTTCCATGAGTATAAAAGCGTGATCTCGCGCCCGGTCGAACTTGCGGTCATGAATAACATGTACAGCAGGATGACCATAAAGAAGAAAGCCCTTGCGGGAATAGGATCGGTAGATACCGAAGCTGACCGTAAGTTCTGGCGTAAGCATATCGCAAGGCTCGCGCGTAAACTAGGGGAGAAGTTTGATCTTGTTTACGGCATCTCGGCACAGGGAACGGCAGTTTATGCAAAGCTGTTAGCTGACTACTATAACGTTCCTTACATACTCTCCGAGCATTCGCCTTTCATGATACCCGGAACTTCTTTGAATGATTCATTCAAGGAAGCTGTTGAAGGAGCATCGGTCTTCCTTGCCATAAGCAACGACAAGATAAGACAGGTCCTGATGCAGAATATCCATCTTAAGTCCATCGAATACATCGGCAACATCATTGATGTGGATAAGTTTAAGTGTGAGCCCGTGCCCCACGACGTAACCACATTCCTTATCGTGGCCGCACATTCATTCTATAAGAACTACGATCTGTTCCTTCAGACCATGGAGGATCTTAAGAAGATCGCAACCAGACCGTTCAGGATAATAATCGCAGGATATGGTGCTAACAAAGGTTACAGCTTAGGCGTTGATGAATTTGTTAAGCAGGTTAACGATTCTTCCATAAGCGACATCGTGGAGATGATCCCTCAGGTATCGCGTGATGAGATAACATCACTTTATAACAGGGCGGATGCATTTGTAATGACTTCAATTCAGGAAGGTCAGCCTGTGGCTCCGCTTGAAGCTGCATGCTGCGGTCTTCCCATATTCTCGACCAGATGCGGCGGTGTCGAAGACTACGTCGATGATTCAGTCGGAAGACTTGTGGGGATATTGGACCATGAGGAACTTGCCTCTCATCTTAATGATTATCTTGAAGGTAAGATCACGTTTGATAAAGATCATATCCGTGAAGTCATCACTTCAAGATATGGTAAGAAAGTATTCGTCGAGAAGTTCATGCGAATCGTTGACGAGGTGACCGGAGCCTGATATGAGCGATAAGAAGACGATTGCCAAGACCGGTCTGATCGGCGTCATCAATCAGGTCATTTTTGCTTTACTGGGCTTTATATCACGAAAGCTCTTTATTATTTACATCGGTACGGACATCCTCGGTCTGAGCGGTACTTATACATCGGTATTATCAACGCTCGCCCTTGCGGACTTAGGTTTTGACATCGCAGTTACATACGCTCTTTACAAGCCTCTCAATGAAGGCGATGAGAAGAAGATAAATGACATAATGACAGCGCTTAGGACTATCTACAACGTAGTCGGTTCCGCCTTCATCGCCATGTCTTTCCTCGCTCTGCCTTTCCTTAAATTCTTCATCACTGACATGGAGTTTAAGAATATCTACTACCTGTACTTCATCATGCAGGCATTGGCGAGCGCGTCTACATACTTCTTCGCATACAGAAGAACGCTTCTTGTAGCGGACAAGAAAGAGTATGTCACGAAGACCGTCGATACCGTTGGTACATTCATATTCTCCATCTTAAAGATACTGGTCCTTGTCGTATTCAAAAGTTATCTTCTGTTCGTCTCATGTTCCGTCGTACAGGCATTCGTTACGAATATCTATATCTACCTTAAGTGCTACAAGGTCTATCCGTTCTTAAGAAATAAGAGAAAGACTGATAAAGCGGTCGTTAAGGAACTTCTCGATAAGATCAAGGACATCGCTCTCGGCAAGATATCGGGATATGTGTACGGATGTACTGACATGATCCTCATATCGAAGATCATAAGTACGGTAGTAGCAGGTTATTACTATAATTACTTAAACGTTATCACGATAATAAAACAGCTTTCAGCTAACCTCGTAGGTCCCTTGGCTCCTTTCATCGGAAGAAGCCTTGATAAGGATAAGGATCCCGTAAACCAGGAGAAGTCTTTCCGCATGTATACGTATGTAAGATACATCGTTGCGGTTGTGCTCCTTGTACCGACGGTCGTGCTCATAGATCTGTTCATCGAGATATGGCTCGGCAAGGAGTTCGTCATGGAAAGCATCATAGTTTTCCTTGTGTGTGCTGATCTTTACATAAGTCTCGTCCACAGTTCCCTCGTTGACTTCATGAACGGCTCGGGACTGTTTAAGTATGAGAAGTGGATAAGCCTTGCAGGTGCCGTCGTTAACCTTGCTTCATCCATCTACCTTGCGTATACCATCGGACTTCCCGGTGTACTTACGGGTACGGTAATAGCTCAGGGTCTTTACTGGACCTGCAGAAGTGTCGTCGTATACGACAAGTGCTTCAAGAGCAAAAAACTCTTTGCCATGTACTGGCTCCGCATGCTCATCTATCTTGCGGTATTTGCCCTGTGCGTATTCGCAGGACTTAAGATAACTTCGTTTATCACATTCGACTGGAACATCTTAACTTTCGTCGTAAGAGGAATCGTATGTGAGGTATTGTGTGTCGCCATCGTGGGAGTAACATTCATTCCTTCGAACGAACACCGTGTTGCGGTAAAATGGGCAGTAGATAAAGTAAAAGGGAAACTCGGACATGGAAAAGCATGAGTCTGTTATCACAAAATATAAGCTTGCTTTACCGATGATAATCATCGCGGGCATTTTCTATGCCGTGTTTGCAATAATGATGGATAACAACGCCGGTCCCGACGAGTCGATGAGATATCTCGTTGTAGACTGGATCGTCAAGAACAACAAACTTCCCATAGGTTATGAGAAGGAGATCATCATACCTCTCTGGGGATACTCATATGCGTTCACTCCTTATCTTCCGTCGATGATAGGATCGCTGTTCGCTGAGATCGCATCTCATTTTACGACCGATGCGCAGATAATACGCATAGCCTGCAGATTCGTTAATGTATTCGCGGGAGCGGCTACGGTGTTCGTAGCCTTCAGAGTGGGCGATAAGATCCTCGATAAGAAATGGTCTGTCTACTTCATGGTCTCAACAGTTGCATTCCTGCCGCAGTTCGTTTTCCTGTGCGGTTATCTTAACAACGACGTAATGACTCTCATGTCAGCCTTTATGATACTTGATGCCGTTCTCGACGGAAGCCGTGATAAGTGGAGCCTTAGAAGCATGATATATCTTGCCCTCGGCACGGGAATCGCAGCATTGACATATTACTTTGCCTACGGATGGATCCTGTTCGCGGTGGCAGGCTTCTTCTACACCTGTGCAAAGCAGAGAATGAACCGCAGCGAGTTGCTGAAGAAAACCGGTACGGTTGTCTTATTGGTCTTCATAGTGGCCGGCTGGTACTTTATAAGAAACGGAATAATCTACCATGGCGATTTCCTGGGATATAAGCAACAGGATATCTGCACCAAGATATATACGCAGGATACATGGCTTGAGCCTGTCGATTATCCCGCGAGGATCAACATGCATTTAAGGGAGATGCTGTTCAACGCCAAGTGGATAGAGATCACCATCCAAAGCTTCATCGGTCTGTTCGGAGGCATGATCATCTGCCTTGACGGAAAGTTCTATGATTTCTACTTCATCTCATTTGTAGTTTTAACTTGTATGTTCATCCGCTACAGGGATAAGACCAAGGAGAAGATGAGAACACCGTTCGTTCTCATACTCCTGTTCGAGATCGCTTTCCCTACGGCCCTGTCGATATACAGTTCTTACATGAGAGATTTCCAGCCGCAGGGAAGATACCTTATCGCGATCGTTCCTGCGATAGCTCTGTTTACTTCCGTCGGTCTCGATGAGTTTGCAAAGTCGGTTGAGACAACACACAAGAAACTCGGAAAGGCGGTTCCTGTTATCGCCACGGCTGTTGTTGTGCTGCTTTTCGCGCTGATATTCTATACCGTCATGCTTCCTACGCTGGCGTTTGTGGTATTGCCCGGAGCAGACAAGGTTTCCTTCTACTACGTACGCTGATCAGATAGCGGAGAATAAGTCGAGGAAGAGGAATCCGAAGAACAGGAAGCTCACATAGGCTCCGCCGAAGAGCACCTTGTTAAAGAAAGACTTATCCGCACTTACAAGCTTCATCCTGAACGTCAGACAGAAAAGAGGAACCAGCGGCAGGAAATATCTTCCCTGTAAGCCGTCGATGGTCTCGCTTCCGACGCTCGTGAATTTTGAAGCCATCGGGAACGTGAAAAGGATGCAGGACACCACCATCAGGAATCCAAACCATACCTTCGTTCCGAGTCCCAGGAACTGCTTGTCTTCCTTGTTCCTGACGGTCGAGAAGATAAGGAGCAGATAGTAGGCGGAGATTATCGATGTTGGAACGTAGATCTGATACCATCCGGGGTATGCGACCAGTGAACGGATGTAGAAATCCGTGATCTCTATCATGGTCATGGCGAACATGCCGATGTATCCCACGATGATGCTGAAGACTGACTGATTGCTGTTCTCTGCATATGCGGGAACGAAGTAGTTAAGTACTGTAAACGAATGCTGCAGGATGGCAATGACAATGGCCGCACCTGCAACAATGCTGATGAATACGATCCTCTTGAGCCTCTTGGGATTCTTGACATCAAGCTTGTCAGAAGGGATGGCAAGCAAACTTAAGATGACCGGTGCATAGACATATTTGCTGATGGCTATCGCAACTGACAATAATGCCAGTATGATGAATTGCTTCCTCGTTACCTTGCCGTCCGAATAGAAGACCGATACGAGCATGGCGGTAAACAGGAACATCAATCCGAAGATTATGCTGTCGTAGGAATACGATACCGATTGCTGCAAAAGCATCGGGAAAAGCGAGATGACAAACAGCGTTTCTTTTCCAATGGGTATTATCTTAATCGCCAGGTATACAAGGAAAATGAACAGAGCCGCATTGAACATTCTTCCCAAGTAGAATGTGGGGATCGCACCAAGATGCAGGAGACGGCCGATAGCGATTCCGATACCGGAAGCAATGTAGCCCAAAGGAACGTTATTGTTCTTCAAAGCGCCTGTGTTGGCAAGCTCGATCACGTTGTATTCCTGATATGTGTTATCGGGTTCGAACAGATGGAAGTTCTTGATGACGGTCTTATAGGCGTTCTCCGTAATGTAAACGGGAACGTCGCTTATGCTCGACAGAAGTTCGGCATCCGCGGGCCTCATCATCATGAGTTTCTTCTCGTCATTGTGGTCGCGAAGCGGAAGATCCGTCAGGGTTATCGCGTTAGAGTACTTATATGCGAACGTATAGTGATACTGCTCGTCGTTAACCGCACCCGGTGTCAGGAAGAACATCGTGAAGACGGAAAAGATTGTGAGGACTATAACTGCAAGTTTCTGTACGGAGATCTTCTTTACATAGATGAGTCTGTAGAAGATGACCGCGTCAAGCACCCAAAGCATGCAGAATGCGAAGAACAGGTCGGCCATGAGCCATGCAGGGAATATGGCGAACATGGCATTTCTTATTATTCTGTGACAACCTATGATCGCCGCAAGCTCGGGGAAAATGAGAAGCAGGATCTTATCCGAAGGGAAGAAGCGGCAGGCCGTGATCATTATGGCCGGCAGCAGGATAAGCATCAGGATGGTTATTATCACTATCCTGGGCGTAAGAAGCGCCGATGCGGGAAGGTCATAGCTTAATCTGAAGCAGATTGAGCAGTTAAGCTCTGTCCCGTTAAAGGTAAGTCCCGCCGATCCGCCGTAGTTGGTGGTGTAAAGAGTGATCGCCTCTCCCACATTCGAGTCGGAAGTTATCTCGATGATGTATCTTTTGTTTCCGCTGTCTTCGATCTTCTCATCAAGGTCGAAGTCAACATATGAGTTATCCATGAAGGAACCTGCGTCCCTCACCCACTGCTGTATCACTTCGCCGTCCTTCTCCCTGAAGGTTACGGTGACGTTTCCCTTATTCTCTCTTGCAAACGTCGCGAAAAGAATACGGATACCGGTAAGACCGTCATCCGTACATAAGATCTCCTGGCTCAGAAAATCGCCTTCGGCGATATCCGACATAGGTGACATGGCAGGGAGCTGTTCGGTCGAGACCGAGAGAGTGTTCATATAAATAAAGGACAGGGCAACCATTGCTACAACGAGCGACAGAGCCAAAACAATGATGTTTTCCTTTGTAAACAGTTGGTTTTTATTAAATTTACCCATATGCGAAGATGATAATATTTATATCTTTTATTTTCAATATGCTGCGCGCGTATAGTATAATAAACGGGTTGAAGAAATGTAGGAGTTTATTGCATGAGTTCATCTACAAAGCTTATCAAGGACAGGAAGCTTGCCATAACGTCAGCACTACTGTTCCTGCTTTATACGGCGATACACCTGGTCTTTTTGTGGGGACCGACTTTTGATACAGATGAAGAAGACATAACCGTAGGCGGCAAGGCCATCGCAAGAGGCTTTGTTCTTTATAAGGAATACACATCCCAGCACATGCCGTTCTCATATTATGTAAGTGCGGTATTTGAGTTTCTCGGAGCACATTCCATATATGCCCAGAGATTTATGTTCTATCTTCTTTTCGCGCTTATGTGGGTCCTTATCTACAGGATCTACCGCAAGGATTTCAATTCCAAGGCACTCGCATTCTATCCCGTGCTCTTTACCCTGGTCACGTGTTCTTATGAATACGGTACCTGTGTTCTTTCCGAGCACCTTGCGGGCATCGGTTTTGTCATCCTCTTCCTCGAGTACTTAAGGTTCAAGAGCTTCAAGGAACTTACGTGGCAGCAGTGCGTGCTCATAAGTGTTGCAATGCTGTTTACGTTCGGAACGATCTTTGTTGCGGCTTTCGGTGTTGCGGTGATATTAGTTGCCGTTCTCGTGAAGGAGATCGCGGACATCGTAAAATCTTCGAAGGCTCATGAGAGCATCAGGGCTGACAAGAGGATCCTTAACGCACTTAAGCTTATAGGAATAGTTCTGGCTCCCTGGGCAATTTATCTTGTTTATCTGCTCATATCGGGAACATTCGATGTGTTCATCTACTCGGCTTACACGATGAACAGAACCATCTATCCTAAGTATCTGGGCGGATTCGGAGACGGACCTTTGTGGTCGATCGCTTCTGCCGTATCCGTAGGCTTCGAGGCTCTTACGAATTTGTCTGCGTTTGAGAATGCGATCATAATCATCGGATTTGTCGGTTTCCTTGCCCTTTTGTACAAGAAGGGAAGACTCGTCGAAGCGGTCTTCTCTTTGTGCCTTGTAATAATGTGCGGATCAAGAGGATTCTTTACTTTCCACGGTTCACACTGCATAGAGCTTATGTGTCTCATGTTCAGTTTCTTCTTCTTCGAGTGCTGTTATGATTATCTTAAGGACGTATCGAAGGTCAAGATGCTTCCTTTGATCGTGACGGGCATGTGCTGCCTCGTCATACTCGGCCCCTTCGCGGACTGCATGATCTATCTTACGAAGGTTAAGGTCCCGATCGAGAAGCCGATAGTAGGACTTCTCAAGGAGATCACGGATGAGGATGAGGGCATCTGGATCTGCACCACGGATAATGATCTTTTCCAGCAGGCAGACAGAGCTCCCATTTACGGTATATCACTCTCACCCTGGTGGTACGAGGCACACGAGGAAAGAGTCTTTGAAGAGATCGGCGAAGAGCCGCCGAGGATCTGTATCCTTGATGTCGGATATGATGTCTGGGGTGCATACAAGGTCGATGAATATGGTGCCAACATGATCAGCTACGTGCTCGATCATTACACAATGCTTTCCTGCCCCGAGGCGGGAACAAGAGTATATGTCAGAAATGATATGATAGATACAATACCGGAGCAATACAGATAGGAGGGGCTTATGAAAGGTATAGTTCTAGCGGGCGGTTCAGGTACAAGACTTTATCCGCTTACAAGGGTAACAAGTAAACAGCTTCTTCCGGTTTATGATAAACCGATGATCTACTATCCTTTGTCGGTTCTCATGAGTGCCGGAATCAGGGATATCCTTATTATCTCAACTCCCACGGACACACCGAGATTCGAAGCCTTGTTAGGTGACGGATCCCAGTTTGGAATATCTTTGCAGTACAAGGTTCAGCCTTCACCTGACGGACTTGCACAGGCTTTCATCCTCGGTGAGGAATTCATCGGTGATGATACGGTTGCGATGGTCTTAGGTGACAATATCTTCACAGGTCACGGCATCGGCATTAAGCTCGAGGCTGCCGTCAGGAACGCCGAGGAGGGCCGCGGAGCCACGGTATTCGGCTACTATGTTGAGGATCCCGAGAGGTTCGGAATCGTTGAGTTTGACAGTGACTGGAGAGCCATCTCCATCGAAGAGAAGCCTCAGAAGCCGAAGAGCAATTACTGCGTAACCGGCCTGTATTTTTACGATAACAAGGTCGTTGAATATGCAAAGAACTTAAAGCCCTCCGCAAGGGGCGAGCTCGAGATAACAGACCTTAACAGGATCTATCTTGAGGAAGGAAATCTCAATGTTGAGATCCTGGGACAGGGCTTTACATGGCTTGATACAGGTACTCACGAGAGTCTGTTTGATGCCGGCAACTTCATCAAGACCGTTGAGCAGCATCAGCACAGAAAGATCGGTTGTCTTGAAGACATCGCTTACGTCAACGGCTGGATCAGCAAAGAGCAGGTCGAGAAGACGATCGAGTTAATGGGAAAGAGCCAGTACGGCCAGTACTTAAGAGACGTTCTCGAAGGGAAATACATTAACAAGAAGTAATATGGCTCCATTAGTAAGTGTTTGCATGCCCGTCTATAACGGCGAGAGATTTCTTCGCAAGGCGATCGACTCCGTGCTCGCTCAGAAGTTCACGGACTTTGAGATCGTGATCTGCGACGACTGTTCGTCTGACGGTTCCGTAGGGATAATCGAGTCATATGATGATCCGAGGATCACTTTGTACCGCAATGAGAGAAATCTCGGTCTGGTCGGAAACTGGAATAATGCAATTGCCCATTCATCCGGCAAGTACGTCAAGATCATGATGCAGGATGACATATTGGGTCCGGATGCTTTGGACAGGCAGACATCACTCATGGAGAACAATCCTCAGGCGACTCTCTCGATCGGTAATACCATGGTCATCAACATAAATGACGAAGTGATCATGAAAAGGATCAGATTCAAGGCTGACAGGATAATTAACGGTAAGAAATACGCGAAGAGATCTCTTAGGGGAAGGAACATTTTCTGCGAACCTCCCAATTACCTGTTCAGGAGGGATTCGTTCGAGAAGGTCGGAAGATTCGACGATTCTTTGGTCTATACTCCTGACTGGGATATGTGCGTATCATTATGCGAGATTGGCGACGTGGCGTGTACCGAAGCCGAGGTAATGCGCTTCAGGGTATCAGACACGCAGGAGACGTCAAAGATATACAGAGGTAAGAATGCTGTAGCCAATCAGGACAGCGACAAAATGTTTATTAAACACCTTAAATCGGGTATACTTGGTCTCAACAGATTTGATTATTTTCTGTTCAGAACAGTCATCAGACTTGCAGCATTTGCAAGGGTTGCGGTACTCGGTGTAAGGAAGAAAAAATAAGATCAAGGAGATTATTATGAACATAATCGTAACTGGCGGAGCCGGCTTTATCGGAAGTAATTTTGTTTTTCACATGCTGAAGGCACATCCTGATTACAGGATCATCTGTCTTGATAAGCTTACATATGCAGGCAATCTTTCCACTCTGGAGCCTGTCATGAGCAATCCGAATTTCAGATTCGTCAAGGCTGACATCTGTGACAAGGAAGCCGTTGATAAGCTCTTTGAAGAGGAGAAACCCGATATCGTAGTTAACTTTGCAGCTGAGTCACACGTTGACCGCTCCATTGAGAATCCCCAGATATTCCTTGAGACCAACATCATTGGTACATCCGTTCTCATGGATGCTTCAAGAAAGCACGGAGTAAAGAGATATCACCAGGTATCAACGGATGAGGTATACGGTGATCTTCCTCTCGACAGACCTGACCTGTTCTTCACCGAGCAGACTCCCATCCATACGAGTTCACCTTATTCTTCATCCAAGGCCGGAGCGGATCTTCTCGTTCTTGCTTATCACAGAACCTACGGTCTGCCCGTAACATTATCGAGATGCTCGAACAACTACGGTCCTTACCACTTCCCTGAGAAGCTTATCCCTCTCATGATCATCCGTGCTTTGCATGATGAGTCACTGCCTGTATACGGCGACGGATTGAACGTAAGAGACTGGCTTTATGTTGAGGATCACTGCAAGGCCATCGACCTTATCATCCATAACGGCAAGGTAGGCGAAGTCTATAACGTAGGCGGACACAATGAGATGGCCAATATCGACATCGTTAAGCTCATCCTGAAGGAACTCGGCAAGTCCGAAGACCTTATCACATATGTAACTGACCGTGCAGGTCACGACAGAAGATATGCCATCGATCCCACAAAGATCCATAACGATTTGGGATGGCTTCCTGAGACGAAGTTTGCAGACGGTATCGATAAGACTATCAAGTGGTACCTTGAGAATGAGTCCTGGTGGCAGCCCATTATCAGCGGTGAGTATCAGAACTACTACGAGAAGATGTACGGAGATAAGTAATACATGAGATTCTTAGTTACCGGAGTCGGCGGTCAGCTCGGCCATGACGTGATGAATGAACTTGATAAGAGAGGATATGAGGCAGTAGGTTCCGATATCCTTGATTCCGTTGAACTTCCGTTTCCATATGTGAAGCTCGATATTACGAATGAATCAGAAGTTGCCAAGGCAATAGCAACCATAAAGCCTGATGTCATCGTCCACTGTGCGGCATGGACGGCTGTTGATGCTGCCGAAGACGAGGAGAACATCGGGAAGGTAAGAGCGATCAACAGCGACGGAACCAGATATATTGCCCAGGCTGCTAGGACGGCCGATGCCAAGATGATCTACATCAGCACCGACTATATCTTCGACGGAACGGGTGAAAGACCGTGGCAGCCCGATGACAGAAACTATGCGCCGCTTAATGTTTACGGTCAGACGAAACTCGACGGTGAACTCGCGGTATCCGGTCTTCTTGATAAGTTCTTCATCGTAAGGATCGCATGGGTATTCGGAAAGAACGGAAAGAACTTCATTAAGACCATGCTTAATGTCGGTAAGACTCATGATGAAGTACGTGTCGTAAATGATCAGATCGGCACACCGACTTATACATATGATCTTGCAAGACTTCTCGTTGACATGGGCGAATCCGATAAGTACGGTTACTACCATGCAACCAATGAAGGCGGATACATCTCCTGGTATGATTTTACCTGCGAGATATATAAGCAGGCAGGCCTCTCCACGAAGGTTACTCCGGTAACTACGGCTGAATACGGCCTGTCCAAGGCGGCAAGACCTTTTAACTCGAGGCTTGATAAGAGCAAACTCGTCGAGAACGGATTTACTCCTCTTCCTACATGGCAGGACGCACTATCGAGATATCTTAAAGAATTGGAGCAGGCATAATGGGACAGATCAAGGTAACAAAGGCACCCATCGAAGGTTTGTATATCATTGAACCCGCAGTTCACGGCGATGAGCGCGGATATTTCATGGAGACATATAATCAGAAAGACATGGCTGAGGCAGGCCTTAATCAGGTCTTTGTTCAGGATAATCAGTCGATGTCTGTCCGAGGCGTCTTAAGAGGACTTCACTATCAGAAGCAGTACCCTCAAGCAAAGCTTGTAAGAGCCATCAAGGGTGAGGTTTTTGACGTAGCGGTAGATCTTCGTTCAGACAGCAGTACTTACGGACAGTGGTACGGTGTGTTGCTTTCCGGCGAGAACAAGAAGCAGTTCCTCATTTCCGAGGGATTTGCCCACGGTTTCCTTGTCTTAAGCGAGACCGCGGAATTCTGCTATAAGGTTACGGATTTCTGGCATCCGGGTGATGAGGGCGGACTTCGCTGGAATGATCCCGACATCGGAATCGAATGGCCGGATGTTATCGGAGACAAGTTCACGGACGGAACACCCCTTAACATCAATGAGCGTGACAGAAATTATCCCGGATTAAAGGATGCCTTCAAGTTCTGATATGGTCCCTATAGTCATTCCGTCTTACGAACCTGACGAGAGATTCCCGGTTATACTTAAGGATTTAAAACAGGCGGGTATGGGCCCCGTAATCGTTGTTGATGACGGAAGCGGTAAGGATTACGACAAGTTTTTTAATGAAGCCGAAGATCTCGTCAAAGATCTGGGCGGTGTTGTCATCCATCATGAGGTCAATAAGGGCAAAGGAAGAGCCTTAAAGACAGCTTTCTCATATATACTCGAGAACATGCCCGATGCCATCGGTTGTGTCACTGCAGACTCCGACGGACAGCATTCCGTTAACTGCATCAGAAACTGCATCGATGCACTCGTTGATCATCCTGACAATCTTGTATTGGGTGTAAGGGATTTTACCGGGGACCATATTCCTTTTAAGTCCCGTGCGGGCAATACCATCACCATCAAGGTTTGCAGTTATCTTTGCGGCGTAAAGGTCTCGGATACACAGACCGGCCTTCGTGCCATTCCGCGCGCATTCATGAAGGATCTTCTTGATGTGGCAGGCGAGAGGTTTGAGTTTGAGACCCAGATGCTCATCGAGAGCAAGGATAAGTATCCCATATATGAGGTCCCGATCGAGACCATTTATGATTCCAAGGAGAACCATCAGTCGCACTTCAATCCATTTAAGGATTCGGTGAGGATATATAAGATATTCGGCAAGATCTTCGCGAAGTTCCTGTTCGCATCATTGTCTTCGGCGGCAATCGATCTTTTGCTTTTCCACCTGTTTTGCAAGCTGCTTGTTCTTTGCATGGATACGGCATTTTATGTCGCGATCGCAACCGTATTAGCCAGGGTACTGTCAGCACTTTACAATTATCTGATCAATTACAAACTCGTATTTAACAGCGGGAAGAAGCACTCTTCATCGTTCCCGAAGTATGTCGTCCTTGCTGCTGTGCAGATGGGTCTGTCAGCCGGTATCGTAACCATGCTCGTATGGCTTTTCGCAGGGGTGCCGGAGGTCGCATTCAAGATCCCTGTTGACATCATCCTGTTCCTGTTAAGCTACTACGTTCAGAGGCGTTTTATCTACTGATGGGAAAGAAGGAAGTTCCAACCTCCCGTAAGCGCGTTGTTTTGCCGGTTGCGGCAGTGGCGGTCATTCTTGCCCTGATCATAGTTTTCTCTATAAAGTGGCCCATAAACAACAAGACTCTTGGCGATAAGTTTACTTCGCGCATCTATGTGTATGATTCGTTCAGGCTCTTAACTTCCGATTATGAGGATAACTATGAGCTTATGCTCTTCAGGAGCGATACGCATCATGATGATGAATTCACGTTTGAATATGATGATGAAAGCGAAGCATATCTCATTTACATAGATGTCAGGGGAACGACGCTTTATCTTTCCTCAACACAGAACAATGAGATCTACATGAGTACTTCTCCCGATGAAGGCTCGTGCAGGTGGAGGATCTGCAGGGACGGTAATACGATGTATTACTATCTAGTCAATATCGATAACGGGCTTGTCTTAAGCGAGGGCGAGAGACTTTATGCAACTCTCATCCCGTATGACGAGCATAACAACAGCTTGCTTATGAGGCTTCAATGAGTTGGGTTAAGAAGGCGGGTAGTTTGATCAGTAAGCAGTGGTACGACTTTTTATTCGTGCCCGTATTTGTCCTGTTTATTGTTGAGCTTATAAAGGGCATTACGCCTGTCTTTGATTCGCTTCCTGATGAGTTTGGCGGAATCGCAAGGCTCCTCGCGGCATCATTGGGTGTGCTTGGAATTCTTAAGAATAAAGAGCAGTTAAGTTCTGTCTATAAGGCGATAATCCCCGTGGCAGCCGGAGCGGGTCTGCTTCTGTATCTCGAGGCAGGATCCCTCGTTGTTTTGGATGTTGCGCTTATCGTTCTTATCGTATCCGGTACGGATGTTAAGACCACGGCCGTCAGTGCGGCAGCCATCCTTGCCTGTGTCACGGGCGCCACCATGCTGTGTTCGTATAAGGGATATATCCGTAACTACAGTTTTTACGGTCACGAGGCATTCGGATTCAGGACGCTTGCGTTCTACTACATGACGGTTGCATTGATCGTTGCAGCCATGGCCGTGGCGGTTTGGCTCTACATGAAGGAGAAAGATACGCGCAGGACTGTTGCGTATCTCATGCTGGGTTCTTTGATAAGTGCAGGCGTGGTGCTCCTCGCACTTAAGGCGCTTAACCTTAATGCTGCAGTCGAAGAAGGGTCTTACGAGATCTTCTCACAGGAAACGGTCTTCGGCATCGAGACGCAGATGAAGGGTTTTGAGGATTATAAGATCGCGCTCGGAAGCACGGCTCCCGTTAGTTTCACGATAACGCCTGAAGATAACTACTACATTATAACGACCGATTCTTACGGGGTAACGAAGACTTTATGTGTTCTTGACGGACAGTTGTATCTCGGTAATTACGATCAGGCGACACCTGCGCATCTGTGGGATATCGAGGAGGTTACTGCAACCCCGTACTTTACTATCACCAATGTCGAGACGGGACTTCTGATATCGGCTTCGGAGGATAACACACTCGAGCTTATTGCCGGCGGAACGGGAAATGAGGACTCATTCTTCAGGATAGGGTCGGAGAATTACGATTACTATGAAAGCCTTCTCGATAACGAGGAATACGATCTTCATAATGCCGTTGTGACCTGCACCGGTGAGGTTCCGTACACGGGAAGCGCCGTGATACCTGATCAGGTTACGGTTGAACTTAACGGAACCGTTCTTACTGAGGGGACAGACTACGAGGTTACGTACTGGGATAATTACCTTCCCGGAACGGCCTATGTTACAGTGACCGGCACCGGGGATTATGAGGGCTCCTGCGGCACCTGCTTCGAGGTCATCTATGACAGCAATCTTGACATGCCGACCTACAGGAGCACTGCCGATTATGTTGTCAGGATGTACCGGATGGCGTATTTGAGATTCCCGACTGTTACTGAGATAGAGATCATGTCCCAGATACTGATAGACGGAGACAGGACTCCCGATTCCGTGGTCTGGGAGCTTTATTGGAATGATGTTCTCGACGGCCACAGCAATGCCGCTTTCATGGAGGTCGTTTACAGACTCATGCTGTTAAGAAACGGAAGCCGTAATGAGCTTGCCGGCTGGATCGGTGCCCTTGAGACCGGTTCTTCGAGATCTGATGTCATAAGTGCCATATCCGAGTCCCCGGATTATCAGAATATTTGGCATAACTTTGGTATCAGTTTCAGGTGATTTTTTCCTTTTAACACTATATAATGTCCTATCGGGAGGTAACAACATGGTAGTTCTTTATATCGATCCCGGTACGGGAAGCATGCTTTTCTCGATATTGATAGGAATCATCGGTGTCGTTGTATTCTTTTTGAGATCTGCAATGGTTAAGATCAAATTTATTCTATCAGGCGGTAAGAAAGCCAAGATTGATAAGAATAAGCTCCCCATAGTTATCTTCTCCGATCACAAGCGTTACTGGAATGTGTTTAAGCCCATCTGCGACGAGCTCGAAAAGCGCGGCCAGAAGGCATACTACTATACGGCATCTCCCGATGACCCTGCACTTGAGGCAGGAAAAGAGTATAAGAATGTTGTCTGTGAGTTCATAGGAGAGGGCAACAAGGCTTTCTCGAGACTCAATATCCTTAACGCATACATCCTCCTGTCGACTACTCCCGGTCTTCAGGTATATCAGTGGAAGCGTTCCAAGACAGTAAATAAATACGTACACATCCTTCATGCCCCGGGTAACATCTCTCTTTACCGCATGTTCGGTACTGACTACTACGATGCACTTCTGTTATCCGGAGATCATCAGGTAAAGCAGACAAGACAGCTCGAGGAAAAAAGAAAGCTTCCCGAGAAGGAGATCAAACTCGTCGGACTTACATATCTTGATGAGATGAAGAAGCGCCTTGAGAACCATAAGGTTTCCAAGAGCGGAAGCGGTAAGCCTGTCGTTCTTCTTGCACCCTCGTGGGGCCCTTCGGGCATACTCACAAAGTATGGTGCACCTTTCATAGATGAACTTGTTAAGACAGGTTACCATGTCATAGTAAGACCTCACCCCCAGTCGTTCTCGTCCGAGAAGGATCTTCTCGATAAACTCATGGCCGAGTATCCCGACAGTGAGAACTTTGAGTGGAACCGTGATAACGATAACTTCGATGTTCTCGCGAGAGCCGATATCATGATCTCCGATTTCTCCGGAGTAATCTTCGACTTCCTTTTGGTATTTGATAAGCCTGTCATGTATGCAAATGCGGGTTTCTCCAAGGATCCTTACGATGCATGGTGGCTCTCTGAGACGCCCTGGACATTCGAGATCCTTCCCAAGGTCGGTAAGGAGATCACGGATGATTACGAAGGCAACCTTAAGGCGATGATCGATGAATGCATAAATGATCCTGCATACGAATCGGCAAGACGCGAGGTGCGTAATACCGCATGGAAGAACATCGGAAACGCAACCAATTCCGTCTGCGATTATCTCATCGGTAATCTTAACCGCCTGAGCAAAGAGGAAGAAGCGGAAAGCTGAGTGCCTAATTGATACCATCACTGACGACAATTCTTTTTGACCTGCTTATTAAACCTCTGGAGCTTTTCTTCGAGGTTGTATTTACGATTGCCAACAGGATCGTTCCCAATCCCGGCTGGGCCATCATCATATTGAGCCTTGCCGTTAACTTCCTTGTACTGCCTCTTTACAAGAGAGCAGATGAAGTGCAAAAGCAGGAAAGAGATCTCGAAGCATCACTGGCTGAAGGGATCGCACACATAAAGAAGACATTTAAAGGCGACGAGCGCATGATGATGCTCCAGACCTTCTACGATCAGAATAACTATTCTCCTTTATTCGTTCTTAAAGGTTCGGTATCACTTCTTTTGCAGATCCCGTTCTTCATGGCAGCCTACAGATTCCTTTCGACATTGAAGCTCATAAGGGGAGTTGAGTTTGGCCCCATCCATGATCTCGGTGCGCCGGACGGCATGCTCGAACTTTCATTTATAACAATCAATGTTCTCCCGATCCTGATGACGCTCATCAACTTCATATCAGGATATATCTACACAAAGGACATGCCGCTTAAGAGCAAAATCCAGTTGTACGGAATGGCGCTCCTGTTCCTCGTGATCCTTTATAACTCACCGTCAGGTCTTGCTTTCTACTGGACATTGAACAACCTGTTCTCGATGGTGAAGAATGTATTCATGCGCTTTAAGCGTCCGGGATTCGTTCTCTCGGTAGTTTCCGCCATCAGCGGAGGGATAATTCTTTTGTTCGTTAATACCGCTTATGATTCCCCGTATCCTGCAAGGCAGCTTAGACTGTCATTGTTAGGTGCGGCACTCATAGTCCCCGTTATCGTCGCGTTGATAAAGGGAAAGAGACCTTCATATCTCATGGGTCTTACGAAGAAACTTAAGTACACGAAGCATAACAAAGTCCTGTTCATCTTAAGCGGAGCATTCCTTACTGCTTTGACGGGACTACTCATTCCGTCTACTGTCATCAAGACTTCGCCTTCGGAGTTCATCGACGCCGTAAGTTATGTGACTCCCAACTACTACATCATCATCGCGACTTTACTTGCAGCCGGAGTTTTCCTTGTATGGGGAGGAATCTTCTTCAGTCTTTCAAGGGAACACGCAAGATCCCTGTTAAGCTACATCTGGTGGTCTGCATGCCCCGCAGCAGCCGTCACATACTTATTCTTCGGAACGAAGCTCGGCAATCTGTCGACGGATCTTATCTATGATGATCCTTTCACATTCAGTGCCTCACAGCAGATCATCAACATCCTTGCCGTATTCGTGGTCATCGTGATATTCGTTCTTATCGCAAGCACATTCAAAAAGGTGACTGAAGCTTTGGCACTGGCACTTGTCCTTGCAGCGACGGGAATGAGTATCTATAACATGAACATTATCGAGAGAGCTTTTCTTCGCGTGTCCATGGGAAGCATAAGTGAGCTTGCCCGCATCCCACTTTCAACGGACGGACAAAACGTTATGGTCATCATGCTCGACCGCGCACCCGGCTATCTCGTTCCTTACATCTTTGAGGAGATACCTGAGCTTGAGCAGCAGTTCGACGGTTTTACTTACTACCCCAACACGCTCTCGTTCGGTTCACACACAAAGTTTGCAGCTCCGGCTTTGTTCGGAGGATACGAGTATACTCCCGAGCAGATCTGCACCATCACAGAGCAGACACTGGTCGAAAAGCACGACGAAGCACTCTCGGTCCTTCCTGTACTGTTCAGGGATAACGGATATGAAGTTACCATCTGTGACCCGCCGTTTGGAGGTTACGAGTGGGTGCCTAACCTTGATGCATTCTCCGGAGAAGGATATGAGGGCATAAGTGCATACATAACCAAGGGACGCTTCGTTAATGTCAATGCCGACTTCATCGAGCAGCAAAGTGCCATCTGGGAGAGAAACTTCTTCTGCTACAGTCTGTTTAAGGTAAGCCCTCTGTTCATACAGAACAGCATCTATAATCAGGGTAACTATAACATGGCTGATACAGGATTCACGAGTTCTGATTATGATGAGGAGTTTACGACGCCTCAGACCGTCTCGAATAAGTCGGAGGCAGTAGGCGTATCACAGGTGTTCATGAATGCATATACCGTACTTACGAATCTTGATCTCATAACCGATATCAATGATGAAAGTACGAATACTTTCATGTACATAAATAACGTAACGGCACATAACACAATGATGCTTGACGAGCCATCATATGCTCCTGCTCAGATAGTAAATAATGTAGTTTACGACAGGGAGCATGCCGACAGATTCGCATCACCGATAGACGGTTATACCCTGCAGATGAACTCATCCACGGCCATGGCTCACTATCAGTGTAATGCCGCTTCCTACATCCAGCTCGGCATCTACTTCGACTATCTGCGTGCACAGGGTGTTTGGGATAACACAAGAATATTAGTCGTATCGGATCACGGTCCTACTGCCGATATGTTCGGGGGACAGACGATGGTCCGCGACATCAACATGGAAAGTTATAACTGCCTTTTGATGGTCAAAGACTTTGGTGCGACCGGATTTCATATCTGCAACGATTTCATGACCAATGCGGACGTGCCTTATCTCGTTACGCAGGGCATTATCGATAATCCGATAAATCCTTTCACCGGCAATCCTCTTACCATGGACGGTAAGGTTGATATGCCGATGCTCATATACGATTCTGAGGACTGGAATGTTGAGGAAGGAGATGCCATTGCAGGCGCAGATGCTTACGCCTTCTCTGAGGGCGACTGGTATGCTTTCAATGGCGACAGGATCTTCAACAGGGGTGCATGGGAGTTTGATGGAACGAGATGAGCGCGCTTTACACGGTATTCATATATCCGCTTAGACTCTTCTTTGAAGTGGTGTTCGCGATTGCCAACAGGGTTGTCGGCAATCCCGGTCTTGCCATAATAATCTTAAGCCTTGCCGTTAACTTCCTTGTGCTCCCCCTGTATAACAGAGCCGATGAAGTCCAGAAGCAGGAAAGAGACCTCGAGGAGTCCTTGCAAAGCGGCATAGCCCGTATCAAGAGAGCATTCAAAGGCGACGAGAGGATGATGATGCTTCAGGCATACTACAGGGAGAACAATTACTCTCCCATGTATGCTCTTAAGGGTTCCGTATCCTTGCTGCTTCAGATTCCTTTCTTCATCGCGGCCTACAGTTTTCTTTCCAATCTCTCGCTTTTGAACGGAGCATCATTCGGACCGATACATGATCTCGGATCGCCTGACAGGATGATCACGACAGGAAGTTTCAGCCTGAATCTTTTGCCGGTGCTCATGACGCTTATCAATGTCATCTCCGGATATATCTATACAAAAGGAATGCCTCTTAAAAGCAAGATACAGCTTTACGGCATGGCGTTCCTGTTCCTCGTATTGCTTTATAACTCCCCCGCGGGACTTGCCTTCTACTGGACACTTAATAACGTATTCTCCCTGGGAAAGAATGCTCTTTATAAACTTAAAAGGCCGGGATTTGTATTCTCTTTGTTCTGCGCCGTTACGGGCGTGGTGATGGCCGTCTATGTTAATACTCTTTATGACACTCCTTACGCAACAAGAAAGATAAGACTCACGCTTATCGCATTGCTTCTTGTTGTTCCCCTTGTTATCTCCTTTCTTAAGAAAAGATTAAAGGGCAAGGCATCCTTTATAAAGATTCGCGAATACAGTAAGCAGGACAGGAATGTCTTTGTGTTAAGCGGTTTGTTCATGGCGATTCTTACGGGATTTTTGATTCCGTCTTCAGTTATCAGATCATCTCCGTCCGAGTTCATGGATCTTATGAATCTTAAGAACCCCGTTATCTACGTCGTGCATTCTTTACTTATCGCGACGGGTTTCTTTATTGTGTGGGGCGGAGTTTTCTTTGCGCTTGCAAGCACGAAGGTAAGGGCAGTCATAAGCAGAATCTGGCTCGTCATTTGCCCCGCATCTTTGGTAACTTATCTGTTCTTCGGAACGGATCTGGGTGACCTTAATGTCAGTCTCATGTATTTTCGAAGGCTGGAGTTTTCCCTGTCATCCAAGGTCATAAATGTTGCTTTGGTCCTCGGCGTTGTTGTCGTGGCCCTTTTGCTGTACCGCTTTGTTCCGAGAGTAAGCGAGTTCCTTGTCATGACGCTTACGGGTGTCGCGGCTATCATGTGCTTTATCAACGTGCAGCCGATTAATGCGGAATACAGGGATAATCTTAGCAGGGTGCAAAGCGAGTTGCCGCAGATAACGCTCTCTTCGAGCGGACAGAATGTCATCGTCATCATGTTGGACAGAGCTCCCGGTTATTTTGTTCCTGTCATCTTCGAGGAGATGCCGGAGCTTGTGGAACAGTTTGACGGATTTACGCTCTACCCCAACACGTTATCGTTCGGTAAGTATACAAAGTACGGTGCCCCTGCCATGTTCGGCGGTTATGACTACACTCCTTCTTCGATCAATCAGGATGCAACAAGGTCCCTCGTTCAGAAAAATGACGAAGCTCTCTCGGTAATGCCTTTGCTGTTCAGGGATGAAGGATTTGAAGTAACCGTAATGGATCCTCCTTACGCGGGATATGATGAGTTTGGTGACATCGGCATATTCTCAGGACCTGAATATGAGGGAATCACCGCATATGATGCCGAGGGGGTTTTGACTGATGACTTCTACAGTTTTGAGGATTATCAGGAGAAGATCTGGCTCCGTAATTTCTTCTGCTTCTCGGTGTTCAAGATCACGCCGCTGCCTCTTCAGGATATCGTTTATAATCTCGGCCGCTATAACGAGCCCGACAGCATGTCCTATGAAGTTGAGTTCAGCCTGCCTCAGGTTATCACGGATGAATCGGTTTGCTTCGGCGTTAATCAGAACTTTATGTTCGCCTTTGAAGAGTTAACAAAACTCGATGACATCACTTCCGTCGACAGTGCGATCAGCGGATCGTTTATGTATATGTCCAATAACACGACTCATGACGTCATCATGTTAAGGGAGCCCGAATATGCTCCATATCAGTTTGTGGATAATACGGAATACGATGCTTCACACGCTGACCGTTTTGATGATCCGGTAAACGGTTTTTACATGGACATGACGAATCATCTTAGCATGAGTCACTATCAGTGTAATGCAGCGGCATTCATACAGCTTGGTGCTTACTTTGATTATTTAAGACAGTTGGGTGTCTGGGATAACACCCGGATAATACTGGTTGCCGATCACGGAATCTCTGACGACTTTGCCGACGTATTCGGAGGACAGGCCAACGTAAACGGAGTAAATATCGATTCGTTCAATCCTCTTTTGATGGTGAAGGATTTTGGTTCAACGGGATTTGTGATAAGTGATGATTTCATGACCAATGCCGATGTGCCGTTCCTTGCAACTAATGGGATCATAGATGATCCCGTTAATCCGTTTACCGGTAATCCGATCACTATGGACCATAACATGCCGATGCAGGTGTATGATTCTAATGATTCATCTACGGCAGACGGCAATGAGTTGAGATTTGCGGCAGATGATTGGTATTCTTTTAACGGAACTTCGGTTTATGATTTGGATTCGTGGGAGTATGACGGAGTAAGATGAGTGCGTTATATACATTGATAATATATCCGCTTGAGCTTTTCTTCGAAGTGGTTTTCTCGATTGCCAACAGGATAGTCGGCAATCCGGGTCTTGCCATCATCATCTTAAGCCTTGCCGTAAACTTCCTTGTATTGCCTCTTTATAAGAGAGCAGATGAAGTTCAAAAAGAGGAAAGAGACCTTGAAGCATCATTGGCTGAAGGCATCGCCCACATAAAGAAGACATTCAAGGGCGACGAGCGAATGATGAT
>JAGDCV010000034.1 GCA_017958365.1 Clostridiales bacterium | reverse complement strand
TTCCCTTATATACGATAGTTCTTGAAGATAAAGAAGTAATATATGTCTCGTCTGTGCTCTGCTCGAATTCTCTTCTTGCAACATAGAGCATACGATCGAAAGCAAGTCCCTTCTCGCAGTTTGCAGGTCTCTCAACGAAGCACTGCATGATGACGGGCATTGCATCTCTTGCAACCTTGCCTAAGATGTCAGGGTTTGTGGGAACCTCTCTCCAGCCGATGATGTTAAGGCCGTTCTTCTCGGAGATTACCTTGAACATGCGCATTGCAAGTGTGCGCTTCTTTGTATCCTGGGGAAAGAAGAACATACCGACGCCATAGTCACCTTCGTCCTTAACTTCGATGTCTGCCTCCTTGGCAGCCTTCTTAAAGAACTTGTGTGAGATCTGGACGAGGATACCTACTCCGTCGCCTACCTCACCGGTAGCATCCTTTCCTGCTCTGTGTTCGAGTTTTTCAACAATGGATAATGCGTCGTCGAGTGTGCGGTATTCTTTCTTACCATCGATATTAACTACTAAACCGATTCCGCATGCATCATGCTCATATTGCATTGCATCATAGCACTCGTTTAAGTATTTCTTCTCGTACGGTCTCATATTCTCCTCCCACATCTTAAGGACCAATTTCATCCACCTGAGGTCCTAAGATCGAAATCATACTCAAAATGTATTGATATTCGTTTTCAATGCGTTTAGAATATCGTTGTAAGATTTCAAGTGAGATTGTATCTCCAAGAGCGAAAGAACTAAAATACAAATAATAATCGTATAATGATACCTTTAGGGTATGATACGAGATGAAGGAGGAAACCGTATGGATCTACGTCAGATACGTTATTTCTTAACAGTTGCAGAGGAACTTAACATAACCCGCGCAGCTGAGCGTCTGCATTTATCGCAGCCCCCTCTCTCCAGAGCATTAATGGAACTGGAAGAGGAATTAGGATGTACATTAATTATAAGAGGCAAGCGTCATATCACCCTCACACCTGAAGGTCTTGCATTAAAAAGGCGCGGTGAACAGATCCTTGCACTCGCCGACATCACCAAGACAGAGATCGCGGACGTTTAGAAAGGTATCAGCGGCACGCTGTATCTGGGTCACGTAGACAGTAACGGTCCGTCACTTGCCGCAGAATGGATATCAAGCTTCAAAGAAGAATATCCTAATGTTACCTATAACTTATGGTGCGGCACCGTGGACGACCTCACATACAGAATGAAGTCCGGTCTCTTAGAGCTCGCGATCACGATGACTCCTCTTAACACAGAGCAACTGGACGGCATCACAGTTTACAGCGACACATGGGCAGCCATCATCCCGGGCTCACACCCCCTCGCCAAGAACAAAAAGGAGACCGTAACTCTTAAGGATATCGTAGACACTGATCTCATCATCTCCTCAAGACATTCCAGAGAAGAAGAGATCCGCAGCTGGTTCGAGAAACACACCGGCAAGGAACCGCGCTTCGTCGTTAAGACGGCTCACTCATCAAACGCCTCAAAGCTCGTTGACCAGAACATCGGTATCGCGATCTTCCCTGCCTCGGTCGCAAAGAACATCTCGAGAGAATCGAATGTAGTAATTAAGAAACTGATCCCGGAAGTAAACGTTGATTACGTTCTGTCCTGGGATAAGGAGAAAAACCCGAGCGCGCTGGCTTCGAAGTTCATAGAGCACGTAAGGAATCTGTATTCTTAAAACTTATAACACCATTAGAAAACCCCTCATTATCCACCACAGACTCCGAGGGGTTTTCTAAAGGTTATATGCCGCGAAAATTTTTATCAGCATTCAGTAAGGAAATTAGAAAGCATCCTCTTTCCTTCAGGTGTAAGGATCGATTCCGGATGGAACTGCACACCGTAAATAGGGTAATCCCTGTGCTTAACTGCCATGACTTCGCCGTCATCTGCAACTGCCGTTATCTGGAGGCAGTCAGGGATCGTATCACGGTCAGCCGCAAGAGAGTGGTAACGCGCAACCTTTGTGGAATCACCGATACCCCTGAACAGAGGGCAGTAGCCGTAGAGACCTACTTCGGACTGCTTGCCGTGCATCAGGTGCTCGGCATAAGTGATCGTTGCGCCGTAAGCCTTGCAGATGGCCTGATGGCCGAGGCATACGCCCAGCATGGGAATATCGTGGATCGATGCAGCGGCTTCGCAGATAATGCCTGCATCTTCCGGACGGCCCGGTCCCGGTGAGAGGATGATGTGGTCAGGCGCGAGAGCCTTGATCTCGTCCACCGTCATCTCGTCATTACGGATAACCTTGATGTCGGGATTGAGCTCGCCGATCATCTGGTAAAGGTTATATGAGAAACTGTCGTAGTTATCGATAAGAAGTATCATCACTCCACCTCCTGTGCAAGATTGAGAGAAGAGATAACGGCCTTTGCTTTGTTAAGGCATTCTTCGTATTCCTTCTCGGGTACTGAATCTGCAACGAGTCCGGCGCCGCTCCTGACGAAGACTTTGCCGTTCTTCTTGTAAGCGATTCGGATGGCAATACCTGTATCCATGTTGCCGGTAAAATCGATATAACCGATCGCGCCGCCGTATATGCCGCGC
This sequence comes from Clostridiales bacterium, assembly GCA_017958365.1. GTDB lineage: Bacteria > Bacillota > Clostridia > Saccharofermentanales > Saccharofermentanaceae > Saccharofermentans. Next base: position 1,133 of record JAGDCV010000034.1, on the reverse strand, counting down.
TTGTTGTTCTCGAGTTCACCGATGAGCTGGCACGCACGGATCTTCGGCGCACCGGATAGGGTGCCAGCAGGCAGTACGGCTTCAATGGCGCTCAGTGCGTCGTATCCGTCAGCGATCTGGCCGCGTACGGTCGAACCGATATGCATGACGTGTGAATAACGCTCGATACTCCTGAGCTTCTCTACCTCAACTGTTCCGAACTTACTGATCTTGCCTAAGTCGTTACGGCCGAGGTCAACGAGCATGTTGTGCTCTGCGAGTTCCTTCTCGTCTGCGAGAAGTTCAGCCTCAAGTTTCTTATCTTCTTCCTCCGTCTTTCCTCTCGGTCTTGTACCGGCCAGCGGGAATGTGTGAAGGACACCGTCTTCGAGTTTTACCAGAGTCTCGGGCGAAGCTCCCGCAACCTCAACATCAGTTCCTGCGAAATAGAACATGTAAGGGGACGGATTTACCGTTCTTAAAATCCTGTATGTGTTTAACAGGCTCCCTTCGAAAGGCGCGGACAATCTGTTGGACAGAACGATCTGAAAAATATCACCTTCGTGGATGTAATCCTTTGCCTTCTCGACCATGGCGCAGTACTCTTCCTTAGAGAACAGCGGAGTTACTTCGCCAAGCAGTTTGCCTTCAGGTTCAGTGCTCTTCTCACCGTTCTTAAGAAGGTCGATCAGGGCTTTAAGTTCACCGATAGCTTCCTGATATCCTGCATCAACGTCTTCCAACGACATATTGGAGATGAGGATGAGCTTCTGTCTTACATGGTCAAATGCGATTACCTTATCGAAAAGCATCAGGTCAACGTCCTTGAAGTTCTCGGTATCGTTTACATTGCATCTGGCAGTGGGCTCGACATAGCCTAAGAAATCGTATGCGAAATATCCGACCAGACCACCCGTAAATGAAGGAAGATAAGGGAGTCTCGGGCTCTTAAAATGAGACAGGATCTCTCTTATTATCTTTGAAGGATTATCGGTATTTTCCGTCTTGCCGCCGTATGTGATCTCACCGTTGATACAGGTGATCTCGAGCTTCGGATCAAATCCCAGGAAAGTATATCTTCCCCACTTCTCGTCAGCCTGTGCCGACTCGAGCATATATGCGTGTGTTGATGCATTCTTTAAAATGCGGATAGT
>JAGDCV010000033.1 GCA_017958365.1 Clostridiales bacterium | reverse complement strand
TGAGACAGCAGAAACATCCGTGACGACAGAAGTAACTGAGACCGCTGAAGAAACGCAGGTATCATCCGAGGTTTCCGAGACGGCCGAGACAGAGCGAGCCATGCCAGAGGCTGTCTTTGACCGCGGAAGCGGTGATTATCATGTGCCTGAGCTTACACTTAACAGCATCGATGCGAATGAGATCAATCAGGATATCAGTTCCATCTATGAGTCCATACAGAATGACTCGCACTACAACAGTTCCAAATACATCACGTTCTTAACCGACGACGGAATAATGTCGATCGTTTTTGTAGAGAACGGTGATTGGGATGATGACATCTATCACGTCTATGTGATCAATATCAATAACGGCAGCAGACTTACAAATGAGCAGATCGCTGAGGCCGCAGGCGTAAGCGATATAACAGAGGCAGCTACAACAGGCTTAGAGAACTTCCTCGACTTCTTTATGCCGAACTGGAGAAGTCTGATGGGTACGGATGATTATAGAAGTCAGCTTCTGGAAGATACATTCTCTGAAGAGCGTCTCAATGACGATATGATGATCGGTCTTACCGATGATTCCGAGATGTTCTTCGTGTCCTATGTTGCATCCCAGGGCGGCGCCGACTATTACTATGAGATCTACGACGTTAACGGGAATAATCTATATTCGAACGACGGTTGGGTAAACTGATATCATTTTCATACAGGGGGGATTTAACAATTATGATGAAGACAGAAGAACTTAAACCGGTTACGGAATGGGATAAGGTATTTCCGAGAAGTGAAGAAGTTGATCATAAGAAGGTAACCTTCGTTAATCACTTCGGCATCACTTTGGCAGCGGATATGTATATTCCAAAGAATGCGGAGGGAAGGCTTCCTGCGATTGCAGTATCAGGGCCTTTCGGCGCGTGCAAGGAGCAGTCCTCCGGACTGTATGCACAGCAGATGGCAGTGAGGGGTTTCCTTACGATAGCTTTCGACCCTTCATTTACAGGCGAATCCGGCGGCTGCCCGAGGGATATGAACAGCCCCGATATAAATGTGGAAGATTTCCAGGCTGCAGTTGATTTTCTGTCTGTGCAGGATAATGTGGATCCGGAAAAGATCTCGATACTTGGCATATGCGGCTGGGGCGGCATGGCGCTGCAGACAGCCTGCATCGATACCAGGATCAAGGTCACCGTAACATCTACCATGTACGACATGTCGAGAGTCACGGGCAACGGATATTTTGATTCGGAAGACAGTGATGAAGCAAGATTCAATGCGAGAACCGCTATTAACAACCAGAGGACCGAAGACTATAGAAACGGCAGTTATAAGAAGGCGGGCGGAGTGATAGATCCTCTCCCTGAAGATGCGCCTTACTTCGTAAAGGATTATTACGCATACTACAAGACACCGCGCGGCTTCCATCCGAGAAGTCTTAATTCAAACAGCGGCTGGAATGTCACCGCCTCAACTTCGCTTCTTAATACAAGGCTGTTCAGATATGCAGGAGAGATAAGAAGTGCTGTGCTCATGATACATGGTGATAAGGCGCACTCCTGTTACTTCAGTAAGGATGCTTACGAAGACATGATCAGGGACAGTAAATACAAAGATAACAAAGAACTTCTGATCATCCCGGGTGCAAGTCATACGGACCTTTATGATCAGACTGACATCATTCCATTTGATAAGATAGGAGAGTTTATAAGAGCGAACATATGACACGTATCCTTAAGATATTCGAGACCTTTAAGATACTCGATTTCCCGACAGCGTATATCATGGCTTTCACGGGAGCCTGGTTTCTTGTTTTTCTGGTAACGGTTGTCTTTGTTAAACCGAAGAACAAAGATGTTTACAGGATCGTTGGTGCCATTCCTTTATTGCACTTCATGGTGTTCTTTTTCTTTAACTACACCAAAGGTGTTTTCAGCTTGGGATTCGGAAGATATGTCTGGTTCCTTATCGCGGCTTTTATCTACGCTGTAGCGGGACTCATCGTTGCCAGGAAGGAAAAGGTAATCAAGCATGTTGTGATCACGGGGATACTGGTCTTCGTCACGTTTGCCCTGAGTGTCTTCTATATCTCGGGTATCAGTCATTATTCGCGTTTTACAAACTATTCGCACATGAACTACGAGCAGTCGATGGCGGCGCTTATCGACGAGATCGAGGGGCATTACATCCTCTCTGATCATAAGCACATCGACTACGATGCTCTTCGTGCGGAGTATATTCCTTTGGCTGCGCAGGCGGACATCACAGGTGACGAGATAGCCTATGCGCAGGCGGTGTCAAGGCTTTGCTATGAGTTTCACGACGGTCACTTAAGTGCTTTTGTCATAGACGAAGGGCTGAGAAACGAACTTATCGAGAGCATGCTGGGTAACGACTACGGCTTCTCGATGTTAGGTGCGGATGACGGTAGCATCGTTGCCATCCTGACGGATGAGGATTCTGCCGCATACGAACTTGGCATACATAACGGAACCGTCATAACGGGCTGGGACGGAGTCGATATCGACGAGGCTTTGCGTAACGTCAGCTGCGTCACCCCATGCTGGCCCGTGCTTGCATTTCCCATCAGCGAAAATGAGGACCTGATGAGACCTGTTTTCCTTGCGGGAAATGGCGGTGATACCGTAAATGTCAGGTTCATAGATGATGACGGAAATGAGACTGAAGTGACACTTCAGAGCATGGGAAGTTACTACGGCCGCTATGTGGCGGCGACGGCTCCTTTTACGGCTCCGGTAAGAACTGAGTTTGGATATAGTAAGATGCTTAACGATCACTGCGGATATATCTGCATTCCGGTTGAGGAATACGATACCTACGGTGACATAGAAGCTGTGCTTACCGATGACTATCCTGCCGTAAGAGAACTTCTGATATCGAGGATCGATCAGATGATAGATCAGGGCATGGACAGGCTCATAATCGATGCGCGCGGCAATGACGGCGGTCTGGATGTAGTCGCGTCCTCAGTCGTCACTCTTTTTACGACGGAACAGATCAGAACTAACAGTGGTTTCAGAAGCGGAGATGAGATCGTCGAGAGCAGGTACTGGAACTGGACCGTGCCCGCTGACGGAAGGTATTCCGATATCCCGGTTGTGCTTCTCGTTAATGCGGGAACGTCAAGTGCCGGTGATATCCTCACATATGATCTTGCCACATGTCCGAATGTCACCGTAATGTGTCTTACGACGACCTGGGGATGCGCGCAGGGTGTGGCACAGACAGCGCTTATGAGCGGCGGAAGCATAAGAGTACGTTATTCCATCATGGCGACACTTGATGAAGAAGGAAACATCTATATCGATGCTGACGAGAACCGTGTCAGCAGCATTCCTTTGGATGTGAGGATCCCTCTTGATATGAATGCCATAAATGAGATTTACGGGCAGGAAACCGACTATCCTCTCGATTACGCCGTGGAGTGGATAGACACTTTGGGATGAATCTGTTGAATAATCAACAGATATGAATGAGATTATCGATTGGTTTGAGCGGATCTGCCTGCGATAATTAGTTCCGTAAAGAATGCTTTACGGAGGTAATGACATGAGAGAGCTTAATATAAACGAATTAACCGGCATCGTAGGCGGCGCAAGTGAAGGTGAAGGCCAGACTGTATACGTCCCTCCCGAGAGAGGTCCCGTTAATAAGTATGCAGCCACGGGTCTTTGGACAAGAGTCAGGTGCAACAAGTGCCGAAGTCTCGACGTCAAATATATCGTAGTAGAGAATCACTCTGTAATGATGTGCAGGGACTGCGGTTCGTTAATCCCGTGACATATACTGTTGTTATTCCCATGCTTATGGTTATTGATATAATTACTTCAGAAATCGGAGTAATAATAAGACCGGGGCGGGGATTATGAACAAGAGACTTTTATCATGCGTATTGGCCGGCGCGATGCTTCTTACCGGCTGCAATGCACTTAACAGCAGAATACTTACCATCGATCAGCAGATATCGATGATCGACGGCGTTATCAGTATGAGTGAGATAGTACAGGCTGAAGGCGAGCAGGTCTTTGACCATAAGTATATGGTTACATTCCTGCAGCCTTTGGACTGGAATGACCCGGACGCCGGAACATTCCCGCAGAGGGTAGAGATAGGCCTTCGTGAAGGTGCGCAGTTTACCGTTCTTGAGACGAACGGATACTGCATATTTGATTCGATTGCCGCAACCGATGATGAGCCTGATGTAGCCGCTCACCTTAATGCCAACTACATCAACATCGAACACAGATTCTCAGGCCTTTCAAGACCTGAGGACATGAGCAATTACGATACGGCTTACTGGCAGTATCTTACTCCCGAGAATGAAGCTCATGACTACCACAGGATTTATGAGGCGTTAAGTTCCCTCCTGGGTGATAAGTGGATATCTTACGGAAGCAGCAGGGGCGGCCAGATGACCAACGTCTACGGCTACTTCTATCCTGAAGACATGCTCGCTTTTGTCTCGTATGTTGCCCCGAGTGCCACGACCGATCAGGATACGAGATTCTACGACTTCGTATATAACGATATCGGTAATGAGTGCTTCGGTGAAGCAGAGGCGGAGCAGATGAGAGATACGCTCCTTGATTTCCAGATAGAGCTCATGGCAAATAAAGAGGCCAATCTTCCTTACTATGAGCAGTTCCTTGAAGACAACGGATACTTATATCAGGGTGGTGCGGATGCAGGTGTCATCTATGATCTGAACGTGCTTGAGTTCGCGGCCATTTACTGGCAGTACGAGAGCAGTCTCGGAGCACTTAATGAAGTCCTTAACATGCCTTCATCCACACTTGAGGAGTCGGAGGCGAGGAGGTCGACCGAGCTTCAGCTTCTTGTTAACGTTCAAAGCCCGGAAGACTGGTCGGCGGACATGGTCGCATGGCCTTACTACGTGAATGCCGCTACGACGTACGGCCACTACTACTATGACTTCTCGTATTTACGTGATGCGCTTGAGGATGAAGGTCTCGCGGATACATTGTCTGTCACCGAGAGCATGGAGGACGGTCTTGTCTGGGATACGGTCTTTACTGAGGAGCAGGAGGCGCAGTTTGTGTTTGACGGGCTTTTCGAGCAGGAGCTTATTGATTCCTTTACAAGCACGGAGGCGCACTACATCATGGTGTTCGGAGCCAACGATCCCTGGTACAGCCTTGCGTGTCCCGTGCCGGATAACCCGAATGTTGCCGTGTTCGTAAGCCCTGACCACGCTCATCACGCACAGATAAGCAACCTGCCCGAAGACATGCAGAACGAGGCGTGGGCTTTGCTCGATGAGTGGACGGGCGCTTCACAGGCCGGATAAACAATTTCAAACATCATTCATATTTTGAAGCGTATAATCCTGTTATAATAAATCGTAGATTTTTCACTTTTGCCGCGGGGGCATTAATGGCAAAGCAGGATGAGATATTCAAGAAGATAGCAGAATCGTTGCTGATGGACTACTCGAGTGTCTACTATGTTAATGCGGTAACAAACGAGTATTACTGGTATTCCGTTAACCCCGAGTTCCATTCTTTAAGCCTCGAGCAGGGCGGAAACGATTTCTTCAAGAACATAAAGCGCGACTGTAAGAAGGTCGTTTACGAAGAGGATCAGCATGTCTTTCTGAATGACATACAGAAGGACAAGCTTCTTGCCGCGATGAAAGAAGGCGGAGAGCAGAGCATCGAGTACCGCCTGATGATAAACGGCGTTCCCACATGGCATTCGCTGAAGATCATTAGAGGTGTCGAGTCCAGTTCCGACATCATCATCCTGGGTGTAACCAATATCGATGATACCGTCCGTCAAAGGAAGCAGGATGAAGAGACTGCGCGCCAGAAGGAGATCTATAACCAGATCACCGCGAGCCTTGCGCAGCAGTACGATATTTTGTACTACATCGATCTTGAAACGAATAAATACCTCGAGATATCAGCTACGGATGAGTACAAGAAGCTGAACGTCCCGGCGACGGGCAAGGACTTCTTTGCCGACAGCAGAAGAAGCATCCGTAAGTACGTGCATCCTGAGGACCAGGACGAGGTCACGAAGATCCACTATAAAGATGCGATGCTTAACAACCTGAAGCGCAAGAAGTCTTTCTCTCTTGCGTACCGTCTGGTCGTTAATGAGCAGATAAAGAACATAAGGCATACCGAGATCATGGCAAATGACGGTAAGCACATCATAGTCTGTATCAAGAACATCGACCATGAGGTCAAGGCGCAGCTTGAGATGAACGAGACCAGGCAAAAGAGCGTTACCTTTACGCAGATAGCCGAGAGCCTCGCCACCCAGTACGACCTCATCTACTATGTTGATGTTAATACCACGTTCTATAAGGAATACGCCATCCACAAGATCTACGGCGAGCTTGAGATACAGGAGGAGGGCGAGGACTTCTTCGGTACCGCCGATACCAACGCGGACAGGATCATCTACCCCGAGGACAGAAGCAGGATCAAGATGTTCCTTAACAAGGACAATCTGATATCGCAGCTTGAGGTGAACAGGCAGCTCGTTGAGGATTACCGAATGGTCATCGGAAACGGAGCACCGCAGTACACCAGAATGACGGTAACGTGGTCTTCCGACAAGTCGCACTTTATCATCTGCATCGAGAACCGCGAGGAAGTCGTCAAGAAAGAGAAAGAGCATCTCGAAGCGCTGAAGGCTGCTAACGAGACGGCACGCCGCGACAGTCTCACCGGTACTCGAAATAAAACCGCTTACCTCGAGTTCGAGAAAGACCTCCAGAAGCAGATAGATGAGAAGACAGCGGAGCCGTTCGGTATCATTGTCTGCGACCTTAATGACCTTAAGCTTATTAACGACACGCAGGGACATAATGCGGGTGATGAGTACATCAAGACATCATGCAGCTTCATCTGCCGTGTCTTCGCTCACAGCCCTGTCTTCAGAAACGGCGGAGATGAGTTTGTCGTTATCCTAAGAGGGCAGGATTACATGAACCGCGAAGATCTGATCTCGATGTTCAAGAAGCAGATCGAAGAGAACATAAGAGTAGGTTCGGGCGCCATAGTTGCCATGGGAATGGCTGAGTATCAGATAAGTCAGGATACGAAGATAGATGATATCTTCCACCGCGCTGACGGACGCATGTATGAGGATAAGGCACGCCTTAAGGAGTTGAAGCTTCTTCGTGAGACGCGTTCCATGAAGGAGGCGGCCTCGGATAATACCATTACGGAAGACAGAAGAAAGATCCTCGATACCCTGTTCAAGTCTTACGATATCGTCTCCGAGGGAACCTACGTATATCTGTGCGACATGAGATACGATTTCTCGAGATGGTCGAAGAATGCGGTAGACACATACGGACTTCCTTCCGAGTATATGTACGGCGCGGGTGACATCTGGGAGAACTGCATTCACCCCGATGACCGCGAAGCTTATCACAAAGGCATAGAAGAGATCTTCTCGGGCAACTCGTTCGGACACGATATGCAGTACCGCGCAAGAAGGCCTGACGGTAACTATGACGTATGTACCTGCAGAGGCGTCGTCATAAGAGACCTTCTCGGCAAGCCCGATTACTTCGTCGGAACGATCCGCAACCACAGTACGCAGAGCCACATCGATACGCTTACGGGACTTCGTAACCAGTACGGATTCTTCGATGATCTCGACGGCTGGATCAAGAGACAGGCTGAGGCTAATGTCCTTATAGTAGGTATCAGCAAGTTCTCGGAGATAAACGAGGTCTACGGCTATCACTTCGGTAACCGCATACTGCAGCTTTTCGCAAGGAAGTTGTTCGAGTCAGTAGGCAATACCGGCGTCTGCTACAGGATAGACGGAACGAAGTTTGCGATCATAAGCAATATCCTCTCGATGGATGACATTCATAACAGGTATTTCGCTTTCAGAAGTTACTTCCGTGAGTCATTCCAGGTAGATGACAAGAGGATACTTCTTGATGTTAACTGCGGTGTGTTGAAGCTCGACCGCTTCGAGTTCGATTCGCAGACAGTTTATGCATGTCTTAACTACGCTTACAGCGAGTCGAAGACATACCATCAGGGTGACCTCGTACTGTTCGAGAACGACCTTAACGAGGACAACAGATACAGACTTGAGAAGCTTCATGCGATAAGAGCTTCCATCATGAACGAATACAAGGGATTCTTCCTGCTTTACCAGCCCGTGGTCGATGCGCAAACGGAGGAACTGATCTCCGCTGAGGCTCTTCTTCGCTGGAAGAACAGAGAGTACGGAACGGTACCTCCCGATCAGTTTATCCCGCTTCTTGAATCAGACCCTCTGTTCCCCGAGCTTGGTGAGTGGATCATCAAAGAGGCGATCGTAGCGGCGAAGAAGATACTGAAGAAGGTTCCGAATTTTGTCATCAACATCAACCTGTCCTATACGCAGCTTCAGAAGCCGGACTTTGTTGACATGGTATTCAGGATCTTAGAGGAGATGGGTTATCCGCCTGATCACCTTTGCTTCGAAGTAACCGAGAGATGCAGGCTTCTTGACATGAGACTTCTGCGTAATGTCACCGCGAGCCTGAAGGCAAGAGGCGTTCTTATCGCGCTCGATGACTTCGGTACCGGATTCTCGTCGGTAGGCATCGTCAAGGAGATCCCTTTTGACATCATAAAGATCGACAGGGGTTTTGTTGAGAGGATCGAAGAGGACAATCTCGAGAGAGAACTCATCAAACACTTCTCAGGCCTCGCTTCACTGTTCGGCGCGAAGGTATGCGTCGAGGGAATCGAGACGGAAGGCATGAGAGATATCCTTCAGAAGTTCAAGGTAGAGAGCTTCCAGGGCTACTACTATGCGAAGCCGTTACTCCTTAAAGAGTTCCAGGATTGGGAGTCGGAGCGTAGGAAGGATCAGTAACCGGCGTTACAGGCTTCTGGCAGCCGCAGTTTCCACAGAAATTATAAGCAGATACCATGCCGCACCTCGGGCACGTCCACTGTGTGCTGACGGGGCGCTGCTTGCCGCACTGTGAACAGAAATTGAAGTAGTTTGTCGTTCCGCAGCTGCATGCCCAGCTTCCGATAACCTGAGGCTTGTAGATAGTCTGTGCATTGTCGGGAAGAGTAACGATGCAGAAGTCGTTCTTTGATGACTTGATGACGAGGATGAAAGCCACTACGAACAAAGCGGCGACGTAGCCGATCCACAGAAGAAGACCGAGACCTGCAAGAGCGTCGTTGTTCATCTCTCTTGCGGCAAATACGATCGCATCATAGATGCCGTGACCTACGATGGGAACTATCATCGTAAGTGCGTTGAACATTCTGTATCCGGACTTGTTTTTTGTCACGTATGCGTACTTAGCCTTGCTGTAGAAGAAGCCCATGAGCACTGCGAAAGCAGCATGTCCCGGGATGGCGGTGAACATGCGGAGAATGGCAGTAGAAAGTCCGTTCGAGAAAACGTAGCCCACGTTCTCGATCGCCGCGAAGCCAAGGGAGGCAAATACGGCATAGACGATTGCATCATAGCTGTAGTTGAAGTGCTTGTTCTTCCATGTGATGAGTCTTAATACCAGATACTTTCCGAGCTCCTCTGCAGGACCTACGACCAGCATGGCAAGAACGATTGCCTTGATAACGGGGAAATAGCCTAATACGAGTTCGAGGACAACTTCTCCGATCAGCTCAGCGATGATGGCCGTGATGGAAGTGGCCATGCCTGCGAAGAATAATCCGATGAGAAGACCTATGGGTTCTTTCTCGCTCTTGTCTTTAAGGTAGATGAAGACAAGAAGTGCTAATACCGGTATCAGCGCTAATGCAAATAACATAGGGAGCTCCTTTTCCGTATCTCAAGAGTATTCTGACATTATCATTATAAAATAAATCTGATATATGAAAAGAACTACTTCTGGAAATGCTGGTAGTCTATGGGATTGTTCCAGCTTCCTCCCCATGTCCATCCACCCGACGTGAACAGCTGATATGCATAATCCTCCTGCGTGATCACGTGAGGGGTAGATGATGAGCGGTCATATACGTAGTCAGATGCATTCTCGTGAGACCACGTGAGGCTGCCGTCATTTTGCACTCTGACATAAGGGTTCTGCTGAGGGTTAATGTCGATGGCAAGTCCCAGTGCGTGGCGTGAGATGTGAGAGGAACCGCTTGCGGGCCTGTAGCAAAAGCAGCTGGTGTTATTGTGGTCGATCGAATTCGAGTCAGAATCAGTTCCGTTGCCGGCCCAGAAATCGTCGATGAGATACATCGAGTAGATCTCGTATCCTGATGCACACAACTGAACAAATATGTCGGTTACTTCCTGCGCAACCGATGCATTAACTATCATCTCGCCGACCTGATAGCAGCCGTCAAAATTAACGTGAAGCATCTTAAGATACCTTAGATCCGACAAGGCGATGTCGTTGTTATCAACATAGGACTGACCGTATATCCTCTGGTAGACGGGGTCACCCTCATTTATCTCACTGATGGTAAAGTACTGCGCAAGATCAGATGTATCGATAAGTGATGAGTCGATTACATCCCCGGGAGCATATGCGCTTAAGTCCGAGATGAATTGAGGTTCAGGTGCAGGTGTCGGTTCGGGTGTTGAAGTTGGAGCCACAGTCTCGGTAACGGTCGTTTCCAAAGATGGTTCGGAAGGAATGGTCTCAACGGAAGTTTCCGCAGAAGTAATGGCAGCGTCAGTCGCGGTAGTCTCATCATCCGCGCCGGTCTTATTAAGGATGGAAACCGCAGCAACGGTAGCAGCAATGACCAATATGGAAGCAAGTAAGTAAACTGCTGGTTTTATCTTCATAGGATGTAACCGTTCGACTCCTTTGCCATTGACCTGATCCCGGAACTTTATATCGTTCAGAGTATATTAACATAATAGGGTGTAGAATTAATTATCAGATGGAGGTCACTGCTATGAAGTACAGGAAAGACAAACACGGCGATGACGTATCGATCTTAGGCTACGGTTGCATGAGGTTTACGTCCAAGGGGGGCAAGATCGACATCGAGAAGACCACCAAAGAGATAATGCTCGCGATTGAAAACGGCGTTAACTACTTTGATACGGCTTATATATATCCGGGGTCCGAGGCGGCTCTGGGACAGATACTTGAAGAGAATAACGTGAGGGATAAGGTCAAGATCGCGACCAAACTTCCGCAGTACCTCGTCGGAAGCAATCCGAAGGCGCTCGACCGTTTCTTCGAAGAGGAGAAGAAGCGCTTGAGGACGGATCATGTCGACTACTATCTCATGCATCACTTAACGGATATCTCAGCATGGAATAAGCTCAAGGCGGTAGGTGCCAGAGAGTGGATAGAGAAGAAGAAGGAATCGGGCGAGATCCGTAATATCGGTTTTTCTTATCACGGTGACTCGGAAGGTTTCATCGGTATCTTAAATGACTACGACTGGGATTTCTGCCAGATCCAGTATAACTACATGGACGAGAACACACAGGCGGGTGTCGAAGGTCTCAAGGCCGCAGCGGCCAAGGGTGTTCCTGTCGTTATCATGGAGCCTTTAAGAGGCGGTAAGCTTGTTGAGCTGACTGACAGCGCGAAGAAGATGATCGCTGCGGAGCCCAAGGGAAGGACGCCGGCGGAGTGGGCTTTTCGCTGGCTTTATAACCAGCCTGAGGTTACCGTCGTACTGTCGGGCATGAACTCGGAGGCGATGGTTGCAGAGAACTGCCGTGTCGCTTCGGAGGCCGAGGCGGGCGAGTTCACGGAAGAGGACTACGCACTCATCGAGAAGATCAAGGAAGAGCTTCTCAAGGCGACGAAGGTAAACTGCACGGGCTGCCGTTACTGCATGCCGTGTCCCAAGGGCGTTGATATACCGGGTGTATTCAGGTGCTATAACCACATGTACACGGAAGGAAAGGGTGCAGGAAGATCGGAGTTCATCCAGACGATCGCGCTGCAGGACAAGCCGGGACTTCCGACGCTCTGTATTCAGTGCGGTAAGTGTGAGAAGCACTGCCCGCAGAACCTGCCCATTATCGAGTCACTCAAGGAGGCAAATAAGAAACTCCGCCCGTGGCCGTACAGGGTAGCCGCGAAGGTTATGAGAAAGTTCGTTTTATGATATAATCGTTGAATAATGACTTTAAACGGGAGAGGCATATGCTTGGAGTAGGAAACGAGATACTGGACTATTTTGCCGAATATGCTAAGGAACACTGGGATCCGTCGAACGCTGCAAAGCTTCAGACATTCATAAACGATCCCGAGAATACTTTGCCTTCCACAACGAAGTTGCTTGTAGTTGAGGGCGGTTCTGCCAACGAGAGAAGAGAGTTGTGCTACTCATTAAGGACCAAGCTCGACGGACTTCACACAGTCATTGTTATCGTCAGCGGCGAGCCTTCTTTGTATGATACCAACGGCCTTGTAGGTATCGAGAAGAATATCGTCGAGACAGCCGAGACTTTGATCAGTCTTTCAGGCGATCCCGATTACATCATTCTCCACGGCAACTTTGCCGATGCCGAGTATGAGCCTTTGAAGAACCTGTTTGACGTCGTATTCAAGAAGCACTACTTTGCAAAGGTTCAGGGCGACTCCGTCGAGAGCAATGCCGCCACGATATTTGCCAAGGTAATCGAAGTGTTCAGGTAAGAACCGTTTTGATCTTAAACAACAAAAATCCCGCCACTTTCATGGCGGGATTTGTTTTTCTATCCTCGAAGATCACTTCTCTTCATTTTCCTTTGTTGAGGGCTTATTCTCTTCCTTTTTCGCTGCTGTCTTAGCAGTCTTGTTTTTCTTATACTTCTTCACTTTCTTTGTAACGATGATGATGACCGCAATTGCGATTACGAGTAAGACTGCAAGGGGAACAAGGTGCTCAGCAAGATAGAGTCCCAAGTCCTGGAAAGTTGTCTTAACTTTATCAAGACCGTCGTGGAAAGACTCGCTTATCTTCTCGGAGTATGTCTTGATGTGCGGCTCTTCAGGTTCTGTCTCTTCAAGAACTTCAGTTACTGTGAGTGTAAGTGTGCTGAAGGTAGAATAGTTCTCAAGGAGGCGGAGCTGTGACTCGCAGCTCTCGATCTCATATCTGACATATGTGAGCTCATTTTGAAGCTGCAGGATGATGTCGAGGTCGTCTGCTTCGGCAAGAAGGTTGTTCAATGTCTCCTGCTCAACGCGGAGTGACTCGAGCCTTGCCTCTGTGTCTGCATAGGTCAACGTAACATCTTCCGTACTCTCGTTAGTGTTCGTGATGATTGCCGTATTGCCGATCGTGTTGATGAGGCTGTCGAGTGCATCGGAAGAGACTCTGATTACATACGTTGCAGTTCTCAGATCATTGTTGTTGCCTGTGCCTGATATATTCTTATTCTCGATATAGCCGCCGAGCGCCGAGACCTGCGCCTCAACACCGGACGTAAGTTCTGCGAAACGCAGGGTCTCACAAGACAGAGTGACACGTCTTATGAGCATACGGTCTGAGGCGGCAGACTCGGGGGCGGTTACAACAGGAGAATCGGGTGTTGCGGCTTCTCCGCCTGCCATGGCGCCGGAACTTGTGCTTGCGTTGAGATTAACGCTGTAGGACATATCTTCGCCGGCGGCTTCGTTATAGAATCCTTCGGCGTCTTCCATAGGTGGAATTGCAGTTGATGTCAGGACGGCTCTTTGCGAATCATTCGATCCAGACTCTGTTCTTTCAGAAGAACGCGAGTTGCCGGAACATCCCGAGACAAGCATGATTCCTGCGAGTGCCAGTGCTAATACATACTTTGTTGACTGTTTCATTTTATAACCCTCCATACACGGTTAATAATCGTTGCTTACCCATAAGACGAGAAAAGAGGAGGGCAGGTCACATCATTTGATAAAGAATTGCGGATATTTTATTATTGAGGTGGAATGAGGAAAGAAGGGAAACACAATGAGAAGTAACGGAGTTGATATCGGATCACTTATAAGGCTGGGCCTTCAGATAGCGCGTTCAGTCGAGGCACACGAGGACAAACTTGCATCCATTGCACGTGAACAGACCTCCCGAAATGAAGCCGAACACATGAGGCAGCGCGCCATAGCCGAGTCAAAAGCACTCGAGCAAAGAAAGCTCGCTGAGCAGATCGCGAAGGAGAGTGTCGCCATCTCATGCCAGGGCTGCGGAGCACATCTTGCAATAAGGAAGAGTTCCATCAGTTTCTGTGCATACTGCGGTTCCGCAATAAGAGTCGATGCGGAAGGAAAGGCTACGATCCTCTCGCCCGAAGCACGTAAGGCCGTTATCGAGAGAGCTCAGCAGCAGAAAGATCAGACAGAAGGCAACACGTAAAAACAGGTGTCCCACGCGGGAACGGACGACGTGTGGCGCATATATATCTTATAGTCAGGATTGATATCGAGGACCTTGAGCGGTAACGCGAAGAGGTCCTCGCTTCTATGGTAGCAGGCGATATTCATGTAAGGCTTGTAAGCCGCGATAGTTTCCGCGCCTCCGTTAAGGGCTGCAAGCTCGCTTCCTTCAACATCAAACTTGATAAACCCGACGGGTCTTCCGTTGGTGATGCCGTCGATGGTAACCGTATCAAGTTCTATGTTGGAACCCTTGCCGGCACTCGTTCCGCGTCCGAGATTTCTGCCGGTTAAGACAGTCTCCTCCTTATCCGAGACAAAAGCCTGAACATATTCGACGGAAGAAAAGTCAGATGTATTCTCCTTAAGCTTTCTCATGTTACGCGAGTCGGGCTCGACAGCGATGATGCCGTCTGATGAAGGGAGCATGGGCGCATATCTTTGGACCGTGTCTCCGTTATAGGCGCCGAGGTCAACGAAGAGACCGCGGCAGTCGCTGACAAGTGCATCCGCTTCCTCCTGAGTTACTTCGCAGTCCTTAAGATATTTAACGTCACCCGTTATGCGCGCCGCGATGATGTCATCGAACGTTCTTACTGACTGCTCATCGGCAAGTATGGTGCGGACGCGTTCGAGCTCATCCACATGCGTGTTATAGAAATCAAGGTCGAACAGGTTGTTGCCGTAGACGGGAACGTCGGGCGCGTAGAACTCGCACCTGCCGCGAAGCTCGTCAACGTAGGACAAGACCTCGGGACGCGAGGAGCCGAAGCACATGAGGACGATCATGGAGTCGCCGTACCTTGCAAGGCAGTCCTCGAAGCCTTCTACCTTCAACCCTCGAAAATCCCTGTTACGCACGAATCCGGGACTCGCGAAGATCGCCGATGGAGATACACCGATGCGCTCTAGTTGCGCGATTATCTTATCGGCGCCGTTGCCGGTGCCGTACAAAACGACCGGGCGGCCAAGGCCCGACTGTTCCTTAAGATATGACCACAAGTCCTGTTTATACATTTTCATGCATCAATATTAATACAAATTTCTGACACTTAAGACAGAAATTTGATATAAAACCTTACTTTAAAAGATTTAAAACAGCAATATGACAAAGACGAATGATATGACAATCGGAAATGTCGGAAGTAAGATCGCCTGGTTTTACATTCCGGTACTGCTGACGAGTGCTCTTCAGCAGATCTATTCATTTGTTGACACCCTGATAGTAGGTCAGGGCTTAGGTGATAACGCGCTCGGAGCCGTAGGTAACATGGGTTCATTAACTTTCTTTGTCTTCGGTTTTTCGATGGGTCTTACCAACGGCTTCGCGGTTACCATCGGTCAGAATTACGGGGCTTCCGATGAGAAGGCTCTGAAGAAGTCTGTCGCAGCTTCGATCAGGCTGTCCGCCATCATTGCGGCGATACTTACTGTTTTAAGCCTTGTTTTCCTTAAGAAGATACTGCTTTTGCTCGCGACCCCTTCCGAGATACTGAACGAGAGCCTTAAGTACGGCTACGTCATCTTCGCGGGTGTCGTCACCACCATCGCTTACAACCTTTGTTCTGCGGTCCTGAGGGCACTCGGCGACAGCAGGACGCCTTTTGTCGCGATCATGTTCTCGACGATCTTTAACATCGTGTTCGACTGGATGTCCATCTTTGTATTCCACATGGGTGTTGAAGGCCCTGCCATGGTAACGGTCATCGCCCAGG
>JAGDCV010000032.1 GCA_017958365.1 Clostridiales bacterium | reverse complement strand
AGGAGCTGCTGCAACGGGAGCCGGAGCTGCCTCAACAGCAGTAGTTCTGAGAAGATTAGCCTTGCCCTTCTCAACTTCGACTTCATATACTTTGTCGTTAATAGTTACTTTATATATCATTTCAATTACCTCTCCTTAATTCTCGTCAACGAGTTTGATCGACTTGAATACGAGTTCAGAAAGCGGGATTCCCGTGTTATCGGAAACGATAGCCATGATCATGGCAGCCGTCTTCTCGTCGCATCCTTTAAGCTTCAGCGAACCGGAAGAGAACTCCTCACCCGGATCTTCAACTGCTTCCTCAAACTTGACGGGAGCAGCTGCAGGAGCCTTTACTTCCGCCTTCTTGGAAGAACCGGAAATACCGGCAATGACCTTACCTGCCAATGAGATAAGGACGTACATAAGGAACAGGACACCAAATACTACGAGCATTACGATGCCTGCACTCATGAACATCTGACCGGATTCCATCTGAGGTCTTAAGAACGTGAAAGTCTCACCGGAATCAGAGGCAAAGCGGATAATGTTATCCATCATCAGTCCTCCTTCTTCTCGATCGTGTAGTTGACTGTATTGGACTCCTTCTCTTCACGTGCAGCAAAGAACTTCTCTGCTACCTGAGGGAAGGAAATGTAGGAGAGGACATCCTCATCCGATCTTGCCTTGTCACCAAGCTCAGCCTTTGTCTTCTCGAAAGCAGGCTCAAGAGTATCGGCGAATCTGCATGTGATGATCTCGTCTTCCTTCCAGCACTTGGAAACGAGCTCCTGGTTTACTTCACCCGGTGCACGACCGTACTCACCGCGAAGGTAAGCCTTGGTATCCTTGGTGATCTGCTTGTACTTTCCGAACAGAACGTTGTTAACGGCCTGAGTACCGACAAGCTGTGACATGGGAGTAACGAGCGGCGGATAACCCAAGTCCTTACGAACGTTGGGGATCTCGGCAAGAGCTGCCTCGAACTTATCTGCAGCCTTCATGTCAGTCATCTGCTTTAACATGTTGGAGAACATTCCTCCGGGGAGCTGGTACTCGAGGATATCGGTACGGATACCCATGGACTTGGGATTGAGAGTACCTTCCTTTATGAATCTGTCTTTGATAGGAGCGAAGTGATCGGCGATCTTCTTGAGGCTTGCGGAATCGAGATCTGTCTCGTAACCGAGCTGCTCAAGAGCATACTTCATTGTCTCAGTTGCAGGCTGTGATGTACCGCCTGCCATGGGAGAGATGGCGGTATCGATACCGTCCAATCCTGCCTCGATGGCCTTGAGATATGTGATGGGGCCGAGGCCTGTCGTGTGATGTGTGTGAAGATAGATCGGAACCTTTACGGAAGCCTTCAGAGCCTTAACAAGGTCATATGCCTCCTGAGGTCCGCAGATACCGGCCATGTCCTTGATGCAGATGGAGTTAACTCCCATCTTCTCAAGTTCCTTACCCATCTCGGCGTACTTCTCAACCGTATGCACGGGAGATGTGGTGTAGCAGATACAACCCTGAGCGTGCTTACCGCACTTCAAAGTCTCATCAACGGCTACTTCAATATTTCTGAAATCATTAAGAGCGTCGAAGATCCTGAAGATATCCATGCCGTTCTCGGCAGACTTTCTGACGAATAATCTGACTACATCATCAGGATAGTGCTTATATCCCAAGATATTCTGTCCTCTGAGCAACATCTGCAGAGGAGTCTTCTTGCAAATTGCTTTGATCTTACGAAGTCTCTCCCAGGGATCTTCATCAAGGAAACGGAGGCAGGAATCAAATGTGGCTCCTCCCCAACACTCAATCGAGTGGTACCCCGCGTTATCCATCGTCTCGAGGATGTCTTCGAAGTCTGAGAACGGCATACGCGTAGCGATAAGCGACTGCTGAGCATCACGGATGGCCGTCTCTGTAAACTGAACTTTCATTGCTGTCACGCTCCTTTAAAAAATATTCGCCATTAAACCCCTTTATTATAAAGGGTGATCTTGAATATTTAAAGGAGAATGTTATTAAGATCCCGAAGATTTTTGAAGTTCTTCGATAAGGTCGCTGACCGTAACGGCCTCCACGATATCTCCTGCATCCGTATCGTCAAAATAAACCATCAAAGGAGCGCATGTCTCCTTCTCACAGACGACTTTGCACTTACGGTCATTACGCTTCGGGGAGCCTGCCGTGTATTCCTTAAGATCCTGGACAATGAGACTTACCGCTGCCTTAAGCGACTCGTCTCCGCTCTCATCGAAGACCTCGAGAGCCGTAAAGCACAGTTTCTTGCAATCAGAAACGGTAAGCTCCTGCAGCTTCTCGAGCAGCAGGGGCTTATCGTAAAAGTAATCAATGACAGGGCAGACTTCACCGCCGTAAGCTTCACACATTACGGGGGTCTTCTGCCTTACGATAAAGACCGTATCTGTATCGTCTATGTATTCGCTCTCAAGATCATCATAAAGATCGTCGAGCATATCTTCATAATCGATGACAGGATAACTTTGTGACATATAAACCTCCGTTAATGCGCGTTAGGACTTGGCTTCAACCTTAACGGCGCAGACCTTGTATTCAGGGATCCTCGCGAACTCGTCGAGAGATGCGATCGTCAGACGGTTAACAGGCGAATCCGGGAAGTGGAAAGGCATCCATGTCTCACCTGCCGATACCTTACGGCCGACTCTCGCGGTTGCTTCAATGGAACCGCGGCGGCTCGTTACCTTAACCTTATCACCGTTCTTAACTCCAAGTGCATCCGCATCCTTGAAGTTCATCTCGATGAAGCCCTCGCCTTCCTTCTTCAGAAGCCCTTCAGTACGCAAGGTCATTGCACCCGCGTTGTAGTGGTAAAGGATCCTTCCCGTTGTAAGAACGAGAGGATACTCGTCGTCAGGAAGCTCCGTTGAAGGAACATATTTCGCAGGATAGAACAAAGCTCTTCCTCTTACGGGTCCCTTGGCATGCATGATCGGTGTGCCGGGGTGTGTCTTGCTCGTGCAAGGCCACTGCAGTGTCTCACCCGCATCAAGACGCGAGTGCGAGATACCGGCGAACGACGGTGTTACCGATGCGATTTCATCCATGATCTGAGCGCTTGTAAGATGAGGCTGCTTGTATCCCATGGCATTCATGAGATCGATGATGATATCAGTGTCGAGGCGCGCATTTCCGGGAGCCTCAACTGCAGTCCTTATCCTCTGGACGCGTCTTTCGGTGTTGGAGAAAGTACCTTCCTTCTCGGCATAACTCGTCGCAGGCAAAATGACGTCGGCATACTCCGCCGTCTTAGTCATGAACAGATCCTGGATGACGAGGAAGTCGAGACTCTTCAGCGCGAGATCGATATGTGCGCTGTCAGGATCGGTTACTATCGGATCCTCACCGCAGATGTAAAGTCCCTTTATCTTGCCTTCGATAGCCGCAGGGAAAACCTCCGTCGCCTTAAGACCGGGCGTGGGGTTAAGCTCGATGCCCCATGCCTTCTCGAACTTCTCTCTTACCTCGGGGTTATCGACTTTCTGATATCCCGGATAGTCTGTCGGCATGGCACCCATGTCGCATGCACCCTGAACGTTGTTCTGTCCTCTTAACGGGTTAACGCCGCAGCCGCTTCTTCCGAGCTTGCCGACGAGCAAAGCCATATCGGACATGCACATAACGCCCTCGGTACCTGTCGAGTGCTCGGTGACACCAAGGCAGTAGATGATCGGCGCCTTCTTTGCCGTGGCATACATGCGTGCAGCTTCACGGATGAGGTCGGGATCCACATGACAGATCTCGCCTACTTTCTCAGGCGTATAGTCTTTAACAAGCTCAGCCTGCGCCTCGTAGTTCTCCGTATACTTCTCGATGAACTCGGGATCTGTAAGACCCTCGTTGATGATGACGTTCATGATGCCGTTGGCAAAAGCAACGTTGGTTCCGGGACGAAGCTTGATGTGGATGTCGGCATACTTAGACAGACCGATGTCTCTCGGGTCGACCACGATGAGTCTCGTCTTGCCTGACTCGACAGCCTTTCTTATCTGCATTCCTACAACGGGATGCGCTTCCTCGGGGTTGGAACCTACGAGCATTATTACGTCAACATCGTGAGTGATGTCGTAGATGGGATTGGTCATGGCGCCGGAACCCAGTGTCCTTGCGAGTCCCGCAACCGAAGCCGAATGGCATACACGTGCACAGTTATCGGTATTGTTGGTACCGAAGCACGTTCTTACCATCTTCTGGACCATGTAGATGTCTTCATTTGCAGATCTCGAGCAGGCGAATCCTGCAAGAGACTCGGAACCGTGTTCCTTCTTTATCTCCATGAATCTCTTGGCCGTATAATCGATCGCCTCTTCCCACGATACTTCACGGAACTTGCCGGTCTCGCGGTCCTTGATCAAAGGTGTCGTAAGTCTGTCAGGGGAACCCACAAAGTCAGTGCTTCCGTATCTACCCTTTACGCACAGAAGGCCGTGGTTGGAAGGACCGTCTGCAGGCTTAACGTTAACGATCTTGTTGCCCTTGACTACGAGATAGAACTGGCAGCCGGTAGCGCAGTGAGGACAAGTCGTTAAGACTTTCCTAACTTCCCACTCGCGGTATTCCCTGCATCTTTTGGACACGAGTGCACCCGTCGGACATGCTGACGCGCAGACGCCGCAGGACTCACATGTCGTCTCCTTCCAGTTCTCTCCGAACGGAGTCTTAACGATATGGAACATACCGTTACGTCCGCTCTGCAAAGTCTTGTTTACGGAACTCTTGTTACATGCGCTGATACAGGTCTGGCAGTGAATGCACTTGCTCGGATCGTAGCTTATGAACGGGTTGTCATCGTAGACAGGAAGCTTCTTCTTCGACTCGATCATCGAGCGAGAGCCCTTGTAGCGCGTACCTGTAACGCCGTACTCATTACAAAGGGACTGGAGCTTACAGATTCCGTTTCCGGGGCAGCTCATGCAGTCGAGATTATGGTTCGACAGCAAAAGTTCAAGTATCTGCTTTCTGTACTTTACGATGCGTTCGCTTGTTGTCTTTATGACCATGTCTTCCTTGACCGTGCTTCTGCAGGCAGGAAGAAGATCCTTCTCACCTTCGACCTCGACTACGCACATTCTGCATGAGCCGATGCCGTTTACATCTTTGAAGTAGCAAAGAGTAGGGATCGTGATTCCAAGCTGGTTTGCTGCTTCAAGAATGGAAGTGTTTTCCTCGACCGTTATGGGTCTGCCGTCGATAGTAATGTTAATCATGTGCCGGCACCTCCTACCATTGATCCGCAGCCGTAGTAGTCACATCTTAAGCATCTTCCGGACTCGCGGCATGCCTCCTCGTAAGTCATGAGAAGCTCGACGTGGTCGAAGTTGCTCTTACGCTCGAAGGGATCCTTCTCCTCTATCTCGGCTCTTCCCGTAGGTATGCATCTGTTGCGCTCCGGCGCAGGAGCCGATACGTCACAGGCAACCTTGTGGTGATAGCCTAAGTATTCGTCAATGTTATATGCCGCTACCTGTCCTGCCGCGATAGCATTGATCGCAGTCGAAGGACCCGTAACGCAGTCACCACCCGAGAACACGCCCGGAGTATCCTTTACCATGCAAGTCTCGTCAGCATCGATAAGGCGGCTTCTTACGGTAGGCAGACCTGCCTTCTCGAAAACCTCCACATCACTTCTCTGTCCTACGCCGAGGATGAGAAGGTCGCACTTAAATCTGTAAGGATAGTTGGAGGAGTGCTCGGTTGTAACGAGACCATACTCATCCAATTCGCCTACGATCTCAGGCTGGAGCCAGACGGCCTTTACGCGGCCTCTCTCCTCCATGTCTTCCTCGATGTGAAGGAAGCTGAGAAGAGTCCTGAAGTGAACCCCTTCCTGCATTGCCGCGATGACTTCGCTTTCAAGGGCGGTCATGTCATCTCTTTTTCGCGTGAATACATGAACGGCCTCTGCCTTCAGACGGACTGCCGTTCTTGCGGCATCCATCGCAACGTTACCGCCACCGATGATCACGACACGCTTTCCTTCAAGCTCCATGTCCTTGCCTGCGGCAACTTCCTGGAGGAAGTCAGCGGCGGGGATTACGCCTCTAAGGTTAACGTTATCTATCGGCATGCGGTTTCCTATCTGGGCACCTAATCCAAGGTATACCGCATCATTCTCGGAGCGGATCTGCTCGTATGTAATGTCCTTGCCGATCTTGGTATTGCAGTGTACTTCAATGTCGCCTGCCTTGAGGATGGACTCGATATCCTGATCGAGCTTCTCCTTGGGAAGTCTGTACTCGGGGATACCGTAACGGAGCATGCCTCCGAGCTTCTCGTGCTCCTCGTATACGACTACCTTATGCCCCATCAAAGACAGGAACCAGGCGGCCGTAAGACCTGAAGGACCGCCGCCTACGACAGCAACCTTCTTTCCGGTCGGCACATTCTTCTTGGGAACGGGGACGTCATTTGCAGCCGCATTGTCTACGGCATACTTCTTAAGTCCTCTTATGTTAATGGCGTCATCAATGATCTTTCTTCTGCACTTGTTCTCACAGGGGTGCTCGCAGACCATTGCACATGCCGTGGGGAATGGATTCTTATCTCGGATAAGAGAAACTGCCTCAGCGTACTTGCCTTCCTTGATGAGGGCGACGTAACCCGGAACATTAACATGTGCGGGACAAAGCGTTACGCAGGGAACAGTCTGAACTACGTTATTAACGCAGGAATGATTATTTATGTGACTTTCATACTCATCGGGGAACTCGCGCATACTGTCGAGGATAAGCTCGGCAGCCACCACACCGACTGCGCAGTCTGCGGTCTGGGCGATCATGGTGCACATATCCTTCAGTTCTTCCATGGTCTCGTTCGAGCCTTCACCGATGATAATGGTCCTAAGAAGCCTCTCTGCTTCGATGAGACCGTCACGGCAGGGAACGCATTTACCGCAGGACTGGTTGATAGACATGTGGAAAAGTGAGTGATACATCTCAAGCGGGCACATTCCGGGCGGATAAGCACTCATTCTCGACCTGAATCGGTACAGAACCTTATCCATTCTCTGGTTCATGTTGCCCTTGCCGGCAAGTTGCTTCATACAAGAAACCCCCAATGCTTTTGTACTCTTATGATTTTACAATAGATTTTAATCCCATTTCGTTAATCTTCTGTATATTTCTGCGGCATTATTGAGGTCAACGGCCGACGGTTTGGACAGAATCGTCGGATTATCCGTGGCGATAAGCACAGGATCCTTTGAAACGGGCTCATCTGACACGCCGTTTCTTACCACCTCTACCTTCGGAATATCCGAATCTTTAAGTCCTTCCACGATTATCACATCAGCCTCGGGAAACAGATTGATGAGGGAATCAACATCCGTTTGCCCGCCTACCACGGCGTGCCTTGTTGCAGAGAAGATGGCGGTCTTATACGCTCCGGCCTTTATGAACCTTGATGTATCCGTCCCCTCCCTGTCGATCTCGAACTCATGTCCGTCGTGCTTAATGACACCAACCTTAAATCCGTCCTCCGTGAAAAGCGGGATAAGCGACTCGATAAGCGTTGTCTTCCCGCTGTTCTTAACGCCGCATACGCTGATGACGCGGGGCATGGAAAGCCTTCTGTAATCGGAAGGTTCGTTTATGTTCTTTATCTCGTACTTAATGGGTACATAGCGAGTGCGGACCCCTTCGAAGATGTTTCTTAATCTGTACTCGTGGCAGCTTATAAGGTCCTCGATCTCAGGAAGACAGGTCTTTCTGAAGAACGCGAACAGGGGCTCGAGTTTTCCTTCGGCCGACCCGTAAACAACTGCATCGATATCGCTGCCAAGATATGAGTAAAGAGTATCGAAAGCATCTGAAGGAACATCCTCGATATCAACGGCAGTAACAAATACCCACTCTGTCTGTGATTCCATGAGAAGGCGTCTTATCCCTTCAATGGGACCTATGCCGTCAATCTCATCCCTGACCGAACGGACGGGGTAAGTGCCTTCATCGCCCTTGGCAACGGAAAGGATTATCTGTCCTGCTCCCGCCTTCTTAAGCATCTCAACTTTACGCTCAAGCAATGTCTTGCCTTCCACCTTAAGAGCTGACTTATCCGTTCCCATCCTCGTACTCTTACCGCCGTTAACGATGCCGCCCGTAAAGACCGCGTTGTTGGAACAATAGTCAGAAGGCGCATCAGATAACAACCTGACCTTCACAACATCTCCCGTCGCAAGTGTCCGCCCTGCCTCAAGGTCTATGAGACAGTTATCAGCTGCGAGGTTGGAGATAACGGAGGACATGTGTTTTGAGGATTGGATCCAAACCTGACCGTTCTTGTAAAAAGCACGTAAATACCTTCTTCCTGAATTGACCTTGGTATACTCGCCGTTAAATCTTGCAAGTGTGGTATATGGTCTGAAGTTCCCGCCCAAAGCGCAGAACGCCTCCCAGAAATAGATCTCAAAATTTACTATCGCGGCATAGGGATTTCCTGAAAGACAGAGCAGAAGTTTCCCGTCCAGGACTGCCGCCATCGTAGGGGTACCGGGCTTAATGTCCGCACCGTGGAACAGAACCTTTGCTCCCATTCCGTCAAGGACTTCAGGAAGCAGATCTTTCTGTCCTACCGATACTCCGCCCGTGGTTATGATGATGTCATTTTCGCTAAGCAAGGAGCGGAGCCTTTCTGTGATGACTTCCTTATCGTCTTCGCAGATGCCGCAGTACAAAACTTCAACGCCTTTGTCCCTCATGAGTGATGCGAGGTACTGTGTTATGTTCTGGTATATCTTTCCCGGAGCAAGCGACTGTCCCGGCTCCTGAAGTTCAGAGCCAGTCGAGAGGATCGAGGCGCGGATCTTCCTTGTAACCTCTACCTCCGATATCCCGACGCCTGCAAGGACTGCAACATCGATCGCTCGGATCTTAAGCCCCGGCGGAAGGATGGCCTGTCCGCTTTTAACATCTTCACCTACCTCGCAGTAATTGGTGTGATATTTCACGCCTTTATGTATGGTTACGGTATCGCCTTCAAGTGTCGTGTCTTCCTGACGCACGACGGCGTCAAATCCATCGGGCACTCGCGAACCCGTCATGATCCTGACGGCGCTTTTGTCCCCATGGGCAAAGTCCTTGTCATCGCCCGCGAACATAGTTCCCAGGACCTTAAGCTTAACAGGGGGCTCGGCAACGTCTTCGGCCTTTACGGCGTACCCGTCCATCGCGGACTTGGGGAAAGGCGGAAGGCTTATCGGCGCACTTACCATCGCGGCGCTTACGCGTCCTGTCAGTTCATCGAGGCAAACCTTTTGAGTCTCGGTAACGGGCTTAAGTTCAGCCGTTATCTTCGCGATGCATTCTTCAACACTTATCACGGTTATACTCCCCGCTCTTGCCGCCGCTTTTATGCTCGAGTCTTATATCTGAGATCACCATCGTTCTGTCAACGGCCTTGCACATATCATAGATCGTAAGAAGCGCGGCGGAAACCCCGGTAAGAGCCTCCATCTCGAAGCCGCTTTTATCCTCTCCCGTTACTTCGCAGACCGCCCTTATAAGACTTTCCTTCTCATCCTTCTCGAACGATACATTAATGCTTCCGATCTTAAGAGGATGGCAAAGAGGTATCGTCTCATCAGTTCTCTTTGCAGCCATTATTCCCGCAACTTCAGCGAGGGCAAAGAGGTCGCCTTTCTTAACCTTACCGTCGTGGATCTTCTCATAAGTCTCAGGTCTCATCCTGATGACGCCGGAAGCCACCGCTCTTCTTCTTGTGGCCTTCTTCTCGGATACATCTACCATCCTCGCATTACCGTTCTCATCAAAGTGCGTAAGTTCCATAGAGAGTTCTCCTTAACGGTTTCTTCGAATTCCCGAGACGCTGACAATGGATATCAGCGATATCGCGAATACAAGCACAACATATATTCCAACTGTAGAGAAATCCTGATTGCTCATTACCTGCGCTATAACCTGCGACACGGTCGAAGTCTTGCCGGGGATATTTCCCGCGAGCATGGATGTCGCTCCGTACTCGCCGAGCGCTCTCGCGAATGCAAGGATGACACCAGAGAGAAGTCCGTCGAACGCCACCGGTATCAATATGTGTATCAGGATCTTAAACTCAGACATGCCGAGAGTCCTTCCCATGTCGAGAAGTTCCTTATCGACCTGTCTGAATGCAGACTTCGCATTAAGATATACAAGCGGCAGCGCGACCATGAAAGACGCGATGACGCATCCCGCCCACGACTGAACTATCGATATATTAAACTGCTCGAACAAAAACTGTCCGACAGGTCTTCTTCTGCTGAATATGAGAAGTAAAAAATATCCTGTTACCGTAGGCGGAAGTACCATCGGAAGCGTGAGGAGAGCATCGACTATGCCCATTCCTCTCCACTTGGTGTTATAAAGTTTCCATGCCGCAAGAACTCCTACAACAAAACAGAGTATCGTTGCGACCAACGCCGTCTTGAGCGATATCCAAAGAGGAGACATGTCAACCGTTGACGACAAGACTATTCCCATCAGTTACCTGCCGGTTCGAAGTAGTAAACGCTGAAGACTTCCATCGCTTCATCCGACTGAAGGTATGTGAAGAAATCATCCGCTGCCTGTGCCGATTCCTGCGAAGCATTCGCATTTGTAACTCTTCCCGCAGGATAGATTATATTGCCGGTAAGTTCAGACGGAACTGTCTCAAGGATCACGATGTCATCCTCGTAGCCGTAGGTATCAGAGTAGTAACATGTTCCCGCATCGCAGGAGCCTTCCGCTACTGCCGTCAGCGCCTTGCTGACATTACTTTGTTCGCTGACTTCAACTCCCAAAGCTTCCATGAGATCTGCTGTAGTTATGGCCTCAAGTCCTCCTTCGGGAAGCTCTATCGAACCGTTGTTAACGAGAGCCTGTCTAGTGTATCTTCCGGCAGGTACAGTCGCATCACAGATAGCGATGATCTGACCGTTGCCTAATGTATCAAGTCCTTCAACGGCCGTTCCCATGGAAACCGAGCCTATGACCAACAGGCTGTTGCCAAGGATGTTGACCACGGAAGGCTCGTCCACGAGGCCTTCTTCAACCAACTGGTTCATCTGCTTCGCACCTGCCGAGAAGAAGATATCGCATGTCGCGCCCTCTTCTATCTGTGTCATGAGCACGCCTGAGCTGTCTGTGCTTACTATGATGTCCACACCCGGATGCGACTGTTCGTAGGACGCCTCGAGATCTTCCATCGGGCGGCTTAAAGATGCCGCAGCAAAGACATAAACTTCCGTACTCTTTTCTTCTTGGGCTGCACATCCTGTTAGCGCCAGCATGCCCAAAGCAACCGCAATGCTTATAAGCTTCTTCATTATGTGTTCCCCCCACATTCTTTATCTGTATCTCTTAATAATTTGATACCGTGCGTTATCCTCGGAAGGATATATTCCAGATCCTCCCTTACTGCCTTCGGGCTTCCCGGAAGATTAATGATAAGAGTGTTCCCTCTTATGCCCGCACTCTGTCTTGAAAGCATCGCATGATCCGTAAACTGCATCGAATGCATCCTGAGCGCTTCGGGTATACCCGGAACCTTCTTCTCGCATACTTCGTCAGTCGCTTCAGGTGTCACGTCGCGTCTTGCAAATCCAGTGCCGCCGCTTGTAAAGACAACATCCATTCCCCTCTTATCAGCAAGCCTTATCAGTTCTCTTTTTATGATCTCTTTCTCATCAGGAATGATGAGTTCTTCTCTTACTTCATATCCGGCGCCGGTAAGCAGTTCCTTTGCAAGCGGACCTGACTTGTCCTCGCGCTCACCCTTTGAACCCTTATCCGAGACCGTTATCACCGCTGCCTGGAAAGGCCTGTCGGGATCGGGTTCATACACTTCGATCTCGTCGCCGGGCTTAATGACGCCGCCTGCTTTCACCTCAGCGAAAACCCCGTACACCGGCATGATGCACTTGCCCATCATCTTCTTTATGTTGCATGATGTGTGGCACTCTTTGCCAAGCTGTGTTACCTCAAGAACGGCACCGCCGATCTTTAATGTCGATCCTGCGGAAAGAGTGCTCGGGTCGAAGCCCTCGACCAGTATGTTCTCGCCGAATGCACCGGCTTCAACTTTATTTCGCGTATCCTGCTCGAAGGCTTGCACCTGATCGGCACCAAGGAGGCTTATCTGTCTGTGCCAATCCCCTGCATGCGCGTCGCCTTCGATGCCATATCCTACCTTGAGGACAGATTCAGGAACGGCAGTCTTTACCGTCCCTCTTTGCTCGCTTATGCAAACGGCTTTTATCTTACCTTTTGATACAGCTTCCATCTTATCCTCCGATGTAATCCATTCCTCTTGTCTCGGTGATCCCGTCAGGTGTCCCGAACGTGTGACGCTCGGGTTTGCTGTCCACCGCTTCCTTAATGAGTTTCACCAGAGCCTCTTCTCTTGTTCCCGCTTCAAGCTTAAGCGCACCGTTAAGGTCGATGACATCACCAAAGCAAAGACAGGGCTTCAACTTGCCGTCGCTTGTGACGCGGAGTCTGTTGCACTCATCACAGAAACCTTCTCCGAGAGCACTTATGAAACCCACTCTGATCTTAAGCTTCGGGAACGAGAAGTAACGCGCGGGACCGTTTCCTTTGGCCTCATCCTCCGTGCCCGTACCGAACTCATTCTCAAGAGTTTTCATTATATCAAGATTGGGACTTCCCTTCATATCGCGGGCCTTCCCGATCGGCATAAGTTCAATGAATCGAAGATCGACATCAAGAGAGTCTGCAAACTTAACCAGCGAGATGACGTCTGTCTTGCTGCCTCTGTTAACGGTATTGATCCTCACCCTGATACCGTTTGCAATGCAGGCTCTTATTCCTTCAATGACCTTCGTAAGCTTGTCGCTTCCCGTAAGAGTCTGATATTCCTTTTTGTCGCACGTATCAATGCTTACATTGATGAGGTCAATGCCGGCATCCTTAAGTTCTTCACACTTGTCAGAAAGAAGCACACCGTTAGTGGTAAGCGTAACCGAGACCACCCCCGGAAGGCTCTTTATGCTCTTGATGATCTCCGGTAGATCGGACCTCATAAGAGGTTCTCCACCCGTTAATTTAAACTTAGTGATCCCCGCCGACGACGCAGCGGATGCTATCGCGAGGATCTGATCTTTTGAAAGAGGATTCGTGCCTGTGTCTTTCTTTCCGGCACTGCAGTAGTCGCACGACAGATTGCATCTGTCAGTGACTGATAGTCTCATGTAGTCGATATTACGTCCGTAGCGGTCTTTCACGCATGCCCCTTCCCGAATCCGCAGTTGGGGTAAATACAGGTCGGACACTTAAGACAAAGACCACCCTCACCTAATGCATAGATCTCATCAGACGTTACTTTCTCGTCTGCAAATATTCTCGGTAAAACAAGATCGAAGATTGTCCTTCCTGCGAACATGACGCATCCGGGAAGCCCCATGATCGCCGTTCCGTTATCCTTAAACCCCAGCATAAACATCGCACCCGGAAGAACCGGCGCGCCGTAGGTAACGACTTCGCTGCACTTCTCCCTTATGGCTGCAGGTGTAAGGTCGTCGGGATCGACACTCATGCCTCCCGTGACACAAATGATATCGGCGCCTTTGGCAAGCGCTTCATCTATCGCTTCGCAGATAGCTTCCTTCTTATCGTCGCTTATAGTCTTGAAGATAATGTCGGCACCAAACTCTTTAAGCTTGCCTTCGACTACAGGTGTGAATGTATCTTTGATCCTTCCCGTGAAGACTTCGCTTCCGGTCGCGATTATCGCGCACTTCTTCGGCTTATATGAGACAAGGTCAAAAACGCGCTCCGTCTTCTTTGCAAGTTCCATCTTCTCCTTTGAGATTATCAGAGGAATGACGCGCATCCCGGCAAGAACCTCGCCCGCCTTAACGGGAATGTTGCCGTGTCTTGAAGCGACACTGATCTCGCCTAAGGAATTGAGTTTAATGAGTGCCCGGAAGTTAACCTTGAACAGACCGTCGCATGTAGCTTTAAGTTCGATCTTCCCTTCCGACGGCTCGGATGCGGTCATGTTGTTTCCGATGGTAATGTCTCTTAGCATGGCTGCAGCTTCATCCTCGTGAAGCATGTTCTCATCCTTCTCGAGGATGTAGATGTTTCTCTTCCCGACATCCAAAAGAACAGGGATATCCTCTTCCCTGATAACATGTCCTTTCTTAAAAACGGGACCTTTCTCAAGGTCCTTTATTATGCGGGTTATATCATGTGCTAGTACGTGCCCTACGGCCTGTTCAACGGGAATGCTCTTCATATCGTAATCGCTATCAGCTCGCCTTGCTCTTTGCAAGCTCGCGTACTTGTTCAAGGGATAGTCCCGTATCTTCAGCTATCTCTTCCAATGTCGCTTTACCGCGGGTAATCAGTTTCTCCGCAATTTCGATCATCTTGTTCTCAGCGCCTTCTTCTATACCTTCAAGTCTAAATTCTTCAAATACGTCCCTCATATCTATTTCTTCCTCTCTTGCCTTTTTAAACGAACCTACAGAATCAGCCAGTTCCTTGTAGTTCATTTTCTCGGGATCCTTGCATTTGAAGTCATGCATCAATTTCCCAAGTGCTGTTGAACTATCCTTATTATCACCATTTACGTATATTATATGCGCTCCGTCGTTAAAATTCTCGTTATTATCAGTAAATTTCCTGATTATATGATATATAGGCCGCCCTCTTCTGAAACAATCGTGTTCCGTAATGAAAATCACATAATTCTTGTGCAGATCTTTATAATCCTGGCCTTCCTTCAGCATATCGGCATCAATTAAGCTAGAATAGTATCTTGCCCTCAGTTCTGATGCACCCTCGTCACTTCTTTGAATCTCGATATCATACCGGTTGTCCAATCTATCCTTAGCATAGACATCAAGTCGTACACTCCTTCCATGAAGATTCTGCAGAGCTTCCTGTGTGTTTACTTCCACGACCTCAAGGTCTTCAATACCCAGAATAATCTGTAATACACGCGCCACAGCCTGTTTATTGTTTTTGAAAACCACTGACATAAATCGATCCTGCATTAAAGTAAGATCTTTGATTGCTCTTTTGTATGTAAGTCTCCTCTTCCGGGTGCTCATAATCCCTTATCCCTTTCAAGATTATTGATACCAAGAGTATAGAGACCTGAAATCTGGGATTGGGACAAAAACAACGACAAAAAACGACAATTCTTGCCGAAAAGCGAATCAAAACAGAACAGCTTCTCTCTTGGCTGATTCTCTGTTCATTGACCAAAGTGTTGACCATTCGAATCATTTGGTCAACGATTTTGTCAATATAAGGGATATATTGACTAAACTGTTGACCTATCGGTCAATTTGGTCAACAAAAAAGTCAATAAAAGAAGAACGCACTCGGTCAGATCGATCCTGCGAAGAATTAACTCCCTTACCCCTGCGCCTGGACTGCAGTCATGGCAACGGTGTTTACGATATCTTCTACAGAGCAGCCGCGGGACAGGTCGTTACAGGGCTTCTGAAGGCCCTGCAAAACTGCAAAGCACTCTGCTCCGCCGATCCTCTGTGTGATCTTATAACCGATGTTTCCTGCCTGAAGATCAGGGAAAACAAGAATGTTAGCTCTACCTGCAACGGGGCTTCCGGGGGCCTTGCTGCTTCCGACGGCAGGAACCAAAGCAGCATCAAACTGCATCTCACCATCAAGCAAAAGATCAGGTGCGATCTCGTGTGCGATCCTGACTCCCTCCTGAACCTTCGATACGAGCTCATGCTTTGCTGAACCCTTGGTCGAGAATGAGAGCATTGCTACACGGGGCTCCTCAAAGCCGCAGAGTCTCTTCGCCGTATCTGCCGTGGCAACTGCGATGTAAGCGAGCTCTTCAGCCGTGGGATTAGGCATGACAACACAGTCAGCATATACAAGTAGACCGTCCTCACCTAAGTCCTTGTTGGGACAATCCATAAGGAATGAGGAAGACACTATCTTCATCTCGGGCTTGGTCTTTATTATCTGCAAAGCGGGACGGAGCATGTCACCAGTCGTATGAACTGCACCCGATACAAGACCGTCTGCATCACCTGACTTTATCATCATGATACCGAAGTACATGGGATCCTTAACAAGATCTCTTGCGCCTTCCTCCGTAACTCCCTTCGCCTTGCGAAGCTCATAAAGGGCGGCTGCATAAGCTTCAGCCTGATCGCTTGTAAGCGGGTCTATTATCGTGATACCGTCGATGTTAACACCAAGGCCCGATGCAACTTCCTTAACCTTTGAAGGCTCACCGATAAGGACCGGTTCTGCGATGCCTTCTGACTTAAGTATGGATGCCGCTTCAACCGTGCGGACCTCATCACCTTCAGGAAGAACAATCTTCTTAATATCCGCGGATGCCTTTGCCTTAATCTTCTCGATAAGATTGCTCATAACAGTATCTCCTTATGAATTAAAGATCTAATCCCTCGAATCCGTCCCACACGTTCTTGCCCGAGTAAGTAAGAGGAGTCTTGTTGCCGCGAAGCACTTCCAAAGTAGGCATCGCGAGAGCCTCCTGCTCCATCTCACCGGGATATACACTTATAGGAGCTATAAATCCGCAACGCTCCTTAATGCCTTCGTAAACATCATCAAATCTCATAAGACCGCCGGTAAGAAGAATGCCGTCGACCTTACCGCAGAGGACCGTGCTCATCTCACCTATCATCTTACAGACCTGATAGATCATGGTGTTCCACACGAGGCCGGCCTTTCTGTCACCCTTTTCGAGCAGGTCGTGGATGGTGTCTGCGTTGGCGGTGCCGAACAGATCTACAAAGCCGCCTGCACGTGAACATCTCAGGCGGACTGCATCCGTACCGTTCTCATCGATGTAGTCAAGAAGCGCAAGTACCGGAACGGAACCGATCCTCGTAGGCGTGAAGGCACCCTCGCCGTCTGCACCCATGTTGCCGTCAACCATTCTTCCGTGGTCGTGTGCACTTACCGTGATTCCGCCGTCGATGTGAGCGACGATAAAGTTCATGTCCTCGTATTTCTTACCAAGCTTCTTCGCGTGAAATTCAGCGACAGCTTTCTGATTCAAAACATGTGAATGCGATACCCTGTATACGCCCTTGATACCCGTAAGTCTTGCGTAGTCAGAGTACTCGTCAACGTTAGTCGGATTGAGGGTATATGCAGGCTTGTTAAACTCCTGTGCGAACTGCCATGCGAGCATGACGCCGAGCTTCGCGGGATGCTCCGAGCCTCCGACTGCCGCTACCGTGTCATCGTAGAGCTTCCGGTCTATCTTCGTGATGCCGCCGGGCTGCGTGCATGCGCTGCCGCCTCTTCCGACGAAAGCATCGATAGCCGCGGGATCCTCGTTCTCCTCCTTAAGCATGTTAAGGATGACTCCGTAACGGAAAGGCATCTGGAGGTTAACGTGAGAGAACTTCAAAAGTTCATCCGCATCGTGGAAAAGACTCTTCTCGAAAACAAGATTCTCGTCCTCAAAAAGACTTACCTTGGTTGAAGTTGAACCCGGATTGATAACTAAGATCTTATACATATTTGTGCCACCTTCTTATCTGAAGAAATAAACGAGTGAGAGTACGTGGCAAACATACGCCGCAACCACAAGAAGATGCCACACCATATGAGAGAATTTGAACTTCTTACCTGAGTAGAAGAACAGGCCGATAACATAAGCACAAACGCCTGCAAGAAGGAGCCAGAACGAAGCTGTCGTCATGGTCTCGTGAAGCGTACCGAGGATAACAAATCCCAGAACGCCCATTATGCCGTAGATAAGAACGGCAAACCTTGAGCCCGTCTTGTTGTCGGGATACATGAATATCATTAAGAACGTGCCGAGTAGTGCCAGAGACAATTCGGCAATGAGAATGCCGAGACCTAAGCCGCCCTCGACCATGGATAAACATAAAGGAGTAAATACACCGAGGATCGCGTAGTAAGTCATGATGTGGTCAAGCTTCGCGAATACTCTCTTGTGAAGTGATCCGGGCTTCTGGAAGTGATAGATAGTCGTAAACAATGAAGCCAGGAAACCGAATACCATGAATGCGGATGCACCGATGCTGTCAGAAAGTTCGTAGCCTTCGGGGGCCTTGATATAAGCATTAACGGAAGCAAAGGGGATCATGAACAGAAGATAGAGTGCAAGAACTCCGGATGTAATGGAGTTACCTACCTCTTCTCCGAATGTCTCGCGGGTCTTCTCTATTGTCCTTCTTACACGTCTGGTCTGTCTTTGAAACCAGCTCATGTCGGAAAGGCCGACCTCGAGGGGATCCTGACCCTGCTTGGCAACCTTGCGGTCGCTCTCGCTGGACATCATCTTTTCCCAATGCTTATTGTTCTTAGCCATTCATACTCTCCGGTTAGTAAATTCGTAAGATTATATAACAGAAACCTCAGGTCGGTCTATCCTTACTTCGAGGGCGAATTTGAACGATTATTGCCCTCTTCGGGAGTATTCGCAACGTTTCTGTCCGGAGCGGAGATAACCGTTCCGAGCACCTCCGGTATGGCAGCTTTCCTTACCGTCTTCGTGCTTAAGCTTCCGACGGTACCGCTGCTCTCGATCGAAGTTGTATCGAGGGCCTTGGCGGGATCCAATTGCTCCGCGATATAAGCGTTGCGGTAATATCTCAAGACTCTGAGGAATGCATATGATAAAAGCGCCACGGGCATGATCCAGCGCGGAAGCGCTTCGGGGAATCTGTTTCCGAGAACGGGAGTCAGCGCGGCAAAGGGAGCCTCTGCCATGCCGTATATGGATCTTAACAGGAATGCCCATCCGACCGTGATTATGCTTGCGTCTTCTCCTGCAAGCTTATCGGCCATACGGGGAAGTATCCATACGGGGATGGTAGCGAGGAAACCGTAGGCAGCAAGACCTGCGCTTATCCAGAACCTCTTCTTATAAGCCGCATAGATGGGAAGCACGATGAAGATAAGAAGCAGATAAACCCAGCTTGCAAGTTTCTCGATAAGACCAAACTCACGGGGTACCGCCTCTGCACCGTATACAAAATAGAGCGGCAGAAAGCAAACATAGAAAAGCGATACGCATATGCATAGTAAGAATACACATATGAAATAGTCTCTTCGCATCCTTTGCCTCCTATAAATTAGTCAGCCGCTCCTCACGGCTGACTAATATTGTAGCATTATTTATTTAATGATTCATCAAATGAGGTCAACTGAAGTCGCCTACCTCTTTGGTCTTGAACTTAACCTTCATCGTAAGAAGCTTAACGCCCGCTCCTCCGAAGTGGATCCTGAAGATGTTGTATCTTGAGAGCATCCTGAAGACTGCAGGCTTGGTTCCGGTCTGTCCCTCAAGTCCGTTCCAGGTGATTACATGGAAAGGAATGCTCGTGATGTGTATCGTCATCGGGATCTGCGCGAGGGAATTAAGCTCGGAATAAGCCGTGAACTCGACATCGTACATACCGGGAGCCTCGGCTTCGATACCGAATGTCCAGTCTGCGCCCGTTGAGGTGTCCGTATCGACTTCGATGACAGTCTCCTCTGTCTCCGTGACCTTATAGTACTTATCTACCTTGGTAACGATGGTATCGTCGCCGAACGGGCAGTCGATATGCTTGACCGTGATAGCGTTGCCCATGACCTTCTCCATCGCGGGGGTAAGCATGGCGAACTTTAAGATGTTCTTGGCATTTCGCTGCATCTCGGCTCTCGTGATCATGTCCGTCCTGTTGTTTGCAAGGCACTCGGCGATATCACTCTCATCGAGGTCCTCGTTCTCAACCTTGGAGCAGACCATGAACAGATCGCACTGTGCCCTTGCCATGAAGGAGTGCTCGCTTAATGCGGAGGATACGTGCATGAACTCGGGCACCTTTGTTATGAATGCCCACCAGTCTGTCATTACGATGCCTTCGTATCCCCACTGATTTCTTAAGATCTCCGTGTTGAGCTCATAGTTGGAAGTACCGTATGTTCCGTTGATCTTGTTGTAGGAAGACATGATGCTTCTCGCACCGCCTTCCTTAACAGCGATCTCATATCCTCTCAAGTAGATCTCGCGCAGAGCCTTCTCGGAGATAACGGAATCCATGAAGCGTCTCTTGGTCTCTCTGTTGTTGGCACAGAAATGCTTGATAACGGCAGTAACGCCCGACTTCTCCAAAGCCTTGAGCTGAGCTACCGCCATGATACCCGTTACGAGAGGATCTTCAGAAAAGTACTCGAAGTTTCTTCCATTCAAAGGATATCTGTGGATATTCATTCCGGGACCTAAGATGGCATCGACTTCGTTACTTATCATCTCGATGCCGAAGCACTCGAACAGATCCTCCACGATCTTAACATCGAAGGTTGAAGCGATACATGTTCCGTTCGGCAATGAGGAACACTTCTTGCCGCTGTCGATCCTCATTCCTGAAGGACCGTCGGAGCAGCATACCGAAGGGATGCCGAGATTCCTGTGCTGCTTCGAAAGACCTGCGAACGCACCGGCCGTTCCCGTGGTGACCTTCGGGCTTCCCATTCCCTCGCCTCTGATGATGAGGGAAAGATCTGCGTCATCAAGCTGGGCCACGAATTCATCGAGTGTGTTCTTACCTGTCTTAACATCTGCAAGTTTAATGCCCCTGTCGCCTGTCTGAGGTGTCTCGGGCTCGAGGTTAACGGCATAGTCTTCGATGTTTTCCTTTTGTCTTACGGGTACATCCTCGGTGCCGTCATTCGTCATTCTCTTAAATGACTCGACAGGCATCAAAGCGGACTTCAGATTCTCGATAACGACGGTATCGTCAAACGTCGTCTCGCCTGCCTTGGTTACATCAACAACATTCTCACCTGCAAAGAAGGAATAAGTTCCCTTCTCGATCATCCAGCCGGTTCCCTTGCCGAGTCTTCCGTCGTCGTCATAGGAAGCATATCTTCTTATGGGAGCTTCGATAGTAACTTCTTCGGATGCACCGGGAGCAAGTATTCCCGTCTTGGCAAAACCGATAAGAACTCTTGATGCCTTGGTAAGAAGTCCTTTTGGAGCATCAGCGAAGAGCATGACAGCCTTCGCGCCGTTCTTATCACCTTCATTGGTTACCTTTACCTGAACTTTAACGTCGCCGTTCTCACATGTAAAACCTGTAGTCTCAAGCGAGAACTTCGTATAGGAAAGACCAAAACCGAACGGATACTGAACCTTCTCGGGAGCAAACGTGCTGAAGTATCTGTAGCCTACGAAGATATCCTCTTCATAAACATCCTTCTCACCGTCACCTGCGCCGAAGTTCTTTCCGGAAGGATAGTCACCAAGATCAAAAGCGATCGTATCCGTAAGACATCCTGAAGGGGCAGCTGCACCTGAGACGAGTTCGCCAGCAGCAAGACCGCCGTACATACCCGCCTGCCATACATACATTACGGCAGAAGGATCGTACTTTGTTACCCACGACATGTCGATGATATTACCTACGTTAAGAAGAACTACTGTCTTACTGAAAGCCTTGCAGACCGAAGAGAGAAGCTTTTCCTCTCCATCGGACAGATAGTAGGAACCCTTCTGCGCAGTATTGTCGCGGTCTTCACCTGCCGTTCTTGCAATTACGATTACTGCGACATCATTGTTTGCTGCAAAGCGCTCTGCGAGGGCATCGTCAACAGGCATCTCTTCCTGTGACCACTTCTCATTACCCCAGCCGGCTCCCGGATCCACCGGATTAGTCTTCTCCCACTCCGTGTAGATATCGATAAGCTCTTTATCAAGCTTGATGCCGGCCTCCTCAAGACCTTCCCTTATGTCGTAGACATGGCTTACGTTTACCATGCCTCCGGAACCGGTACCACTCTTGTAGTAATTGCCCTGCATCCTTCCGAAAAGCGCAACCTTTGCATCCTTTCCGACAGGCAGAGTATCGTTATCATTCTTGAGGAGAACTGCACCGTCAGTCGAAACGCGCACAGCTGCATCTTTGTACCTTTTCCAATCAAGAGTCAATTCGGGCATGAGAAAACCTCCGAACGTAATGTCGCACGTTTATTTTATACTATAGGAGGCTTGCGGTAATAGCAGATTTATTGTTTTTTTATGAATTTCCCTGTAACTTGTAAGGCTCCGGATTGCATGAAGTGTAACGCACGATTTCCTCCATCCTCGGCTTGTCCATGTAAGCTACAAGTGAGTATGCTTTACCCGAACGTCCGGCACGGCCGGTCCTTCCTATCCTGTGAAGATAGAACTCATTCTCATTAGGTATATCAAGATTAAATACGGCTTCGACATCATCGACATCGATTCCTCTTGCAACGACATCAGTCGCAACGAGAACGTCAAACTTGTTCTTACGGAATCCGTCCATGACTCTGTTTCTTCCGCCCTGACCGATGCTTCCGTGAAGGATGCCGCATGATATGCCGGCAGATTCCAACTTGCGAAGTACCTTCTCGGTCTGCGTTCTTGTGTTGCAAAATATGATGGCCTTACGGATGTGCTCGGCATCAAGGACGCTCACGATCGCGGATACCTTATCCTTCTCGGGGACCTCGATGACATACTCGTCGATGTTCGGGTGATCGTCAGCCTTGGGCATGACGTCGATCTCAGCCGCTCCGTCCATGAACTGCCATGTTATGTCCAGTATCTCTCTTGGCATCGTCGCGGAGAACAAAGCGATCTGCTTGTCCTTCGGAGTCAACGCCATGACCTTTCTTATGTCATTTATAAAACCCATCTTAAGCATCTCGTCTGCTTCGTCGAGAACCAGAGTATAGATGCCGCTTATGTCGATCATCTTCCTTTGCACGAGATCAAGAAGTCTTCCCGGAGTCGCAACAACGACCTGGGGCTTTCTTTTAAGCTTGTTTTCCTGAGTCCTTATATTCTGTCCGCCAATTACGGCACATACATTGAAGTCCTTTATGAAACGCGCAAGATTCTTTATCTCGGATGCTATCTGCAAAGCAAGCTCACGTGTCGGGCACAGTATCAGAGCCTGTACAAAATCCACGTCCATGTTAAGGTATTCAAGTATGGGGATCGCAAATGCAAATGTCTTTCCCGTTCCCGTCGGTGCCTTTGCAATGAGGCACATATTATCCATAAGAAGCGGTATGGCTTTCTGCTGTACCGTGGTCGGTCTTTTTACCCCCATCTTCTTCAATGAATCCATTATCTCGGGGGAAAGATCCATGTCCTTAAAACTTATTTCTTCATTTTCGCTCATAGAGGCTATTATACAATATGCGCTCTTACGCGGTATACTTGAAACAAATATGTGTTTTGGAGATAAACTCATGGCAAAACGTGTTTTTCTTGTGGTTCTGGACAGTTTCGGATTAGGCGGCGCTCCCGATGAGAGTGCTTTCGGGGATGAGGGCAGCAACACGCTCGCTTCCGTTCTCTCGAATTCTGATGACGCTTTTCCCGGACTTGCGAGGATGGGTCTGTTTGACATAGACGGACTTGATGACAAGAGGATACTTAAGTGGAAGAAGGCGCAGAAGTCTCTGCCCGCGCCCATCGGTTATTACGGAAGGATAAGGGAGTTATCTTCAGGCAAGGACTCGACCGTAGGCCACTGGGAGATGGCGGGAGTGTACTCTTCCGAGCCCCTTCCCACATACCCCAAGGGATTTCCCGAGGAGATACTCGAGAAGATAAGATACGCTTCAGGAAGAGGCATAGTCTGCAACAAACCATCTAGCGGCACGGACGTCATCAGGGATTACGGCAAGCATCACATGGAGACGGGAGATCTCATTGTCTACACTTCAGCCGATTCCGTTCTGCAGATAGCAGCTCACGAGGACATCGTTCCCCTTGAAGAACTTTATGAGATCTGCGAGAAATGCCGCGCATTCATGACGGGAAAGCACGGCGTCGGAAGAGTCATCGCAAGACCTTTTACGGGTTCGCCCGAGGAGGGATTTACAAGGACACCCAACCGTCACGACTACACGCTGCCCGCTCCATCCGCCACCATGCTCGACATCCTTAAGTCGGAAGGACTCGATGTCATATCCATAGGCAAGATCAAGGATCTGTTTGCAGGAAGAGGCCTTACCGAGATGACGGCAACTTCCGATAACACGGACGGCATCCAGAGACTGCGCGACATGTTAAGCTGCGACTTCCACGGGCTTTGTTATGTGAACCTCGTTGACTTCGACATGAAGTACGGACACAGAAACGACATCGAAGGATATGCCTGTGCGATGCACGAATTTGACGATGCGTTAAGCGAGATCATACCGCTCATTGA
Source organism: Clostridiales bacterium (assembly GCA_017958365.1). Classification (GTDB taxonomy): domain Bacteria; phylum Bacillota; class Clostridia; order Saccharofermentanales; family Saccharofermentanaceae; genus Saccharofermentans. The sequence continues at coordinate 3,077 of JAGDCV010000032.1, read as the reverse complement.
GAAAGATGATCTTCTGATAATCACCGCGGATCACGGTTGCGATCCTGCAACGCCTTCAACGGATCACTCAAGAGAATGCGTTCCCGTCCTGATGTACGGCGCAGGATACAACGTTCCCCACAACTTAGGCGAGATAGCAGGATTCAGTTTCATATCAAATGTAGTCTTCGACTCCCTGCTCGCTCGAAGCCTCCGCGGAAGCGTTTCACGAGTTCCCCACAGGGCGGTATCGAACAACATCTTCTCCTATGTTGACATGACAAATCTCAAGACCACCGCAACCACAAAGGACATAAACGACCTCGTCGATACCGCCATCGAGAAGCACGCAGCCTCAGTATGCGTTCAGCCGTGCTTTGTAAGAGACGCGGCAGCAAGGGCAGACGGAAGGCTTAATATCTGCACTGTCGTAGGATTTCCTAACGGCTACTCGACTACTGCATCAAAGAAGTTCGAGGCTTTGGATGCGATCGCAAACGGTGCAACTGAGATAGACATGGTAATCAATATCAACTTCATCAAGTCCAGGCGATTCGAGGAAGCCGCAACAGAGATAGCTGTCCTTGCAGATGCCGTACACGAGAAGGGTGCGATACTTAAGGTCATTATAGAGACCTGTGACCTTACTGATACCGAGAAGAAGATGCTTTGCAATATCGTGACCGTTCAGGGAGCAGACTTCATAAAGACGTCAACGGGCTTCGGATCGGCAGGCGCAACAGTTGAAGACGTTAAGCTCATGCGCCACTACACGGGTGCGACGGTGGAAGTTAAAGCCGCGGGCGGGATCAGGACCGAAGAAGATGCAAAGGCAATGATCGAAGCCGGAGCAACAAGGATCGGGGCATCCAAGTTAAGCTGACAACCCATCATCTATAAAAATTTGTTCTATTTTGCAGATAAGTACCATTATCGGTACTTATCTGTTGCTATACTCCATTTCAGAACAAACATTTGACTATTCATCAAGAGAGGGAGTGTAGTTAGAGTGTCACCGTTAGATATGTCTTTTATGTTTTTTATCGTGCTTATCGGATGCAAGATCTTAAGGGATTCTTTTGACTTCTGGAATGACATTGACCGGGAAGCATATATCAGGATGGAAAGCAGAAGGCTTTCCGAAGCCAAGGCCAACAGGGCAAAGACAAAGCCGGGAAATGTTACCCGCACATCCCGGCCCCAAGTTCGCGTCCCATACCGCGTCTGCCATGTTGACTGTAAGGAATCTGTTTCAGCGTCGGCTCCTCTTAGAAGCAATCTCCGAATTGAAAGAGGGGCCGACAGACAGATCGAGAGAGTAGCCTGATCAGTAAGATACCTGATCCTTGCCGTTTCTCTTTGACTTATAAAGCTTCCTGTCAGCAGACGAGATCAGCTCTGACATGTCGGTGCCGTCCTCATAGGTCGATACACCGACGGATATAGTGATCTTCTCGAATTTGCCTTCGGCAACGGGGATAGGCTGTTCGGATACCTTGGCGCTTATCGTCTTCGCAACTGCAACCGCATCGGTCTTATCGCAGTCGGGAAGGATGATGACGAACTCGTCACCGCCCGTTCTGAAGCAGGAGTCAGACATCCTGACACCGTTTAACATGGATGTGGCAACATGCTTAATGACGTCGTCACCGTGTGTTGAACCATACTGATCGTTGATGTACTTTAAGTTGTCTACATCGATGGCGACCAGGGAGAACATGGCATTCTCACGTCTTGAATAGAGATTGCACAGTCTCTCGAGCATCTCGTAGAAGTATCTTCTGTTATAAAGACCTGTCATGTCATCAACACGAACGAGCCTCTGGACCTTCTCGTAAGATCTCTCGAGTTCCTTCTCGAGCTTCTTAATGTCCGTAACATCCTTGGTGATGCCCCAGGTTCCGATGATCTTGTGATCCTTATCGTAGAAGGGATACTTGGAAGCTATGAGATAACGCAGTTCTTCATCGTTTCTCTCCCACTCCTCCTCGATATTAAGCATCGGCTCACCGGACTCGATGATCTGCATCTCGGTCTCTCTGGCCTTATCTGCAAATTCCTTGGGGAAATAATCGTAGTCCGTCTTACCGAGCATCTCTTCGGGAGTCTTGGCCCCAAGCTGATCTGCATGCTGCTGACTGGTCCATACGAACCTGGATTCCAGGTCCTTAAAGTAGATCGTATCGGCACAGAAATAACGGATCGTATTAACAACGAGAGAATCAATTTCTTCCTGACTCATCTGCAATTTAGCTTTCTTAGCCATAATAACAACCCCCTGTACAATAATGGGTCAAATATCAAAAAGATTTGTACATTTGATGATAGCACTTCACAGGGGGATTTACAATTGAAGGATTGTTATTCAATTATAACCGAACATCATATGGTCTGGTTTGGGGGAAAAGTATATACAACTTCAACATCGCTAACCTTCCATCTCATATCCGAAACATCCAAAAACAGATGCACAGTAAAATTGTAACCACCGCCTTTTGATCTGACAACTTGACTCTCATCAGTATATTCAATCTCTGCCGAATACGATGTTTTAACTATAATTTGATTTGAACTAAAGTCATAATAAACCGGTTCTAAATAATTCTGTTTAAGAGAGGACGATAGCACTACGTTTCCACCAAGATCCCATGTACCATCATCTCCAATACTTCCAATTTGTATCAACAATTGAGATAAGGATTCATAGTCGTTTTTATCAATGATTGACGAATCATACGCTACACAAGGATCAGTAGCGGATTCAACTAAATTGCTTACCTTGGCTCTAAAATAAAACACTATACCCAAATAGCTAATGAGAACTATAGATAATATACATAGAACAATAACTAATAGTCTTTTCATATATGATACTCCCGAGCCAAACCAGTTTTATTCAAACAATCATGCATCGATGAATCTTTAGGTAGACCACTAATCAATTGAATAATCCTAAAAAGGACAGGAACATAGTAAAGGGTGGCCTAAGAGGATATAAAATGTAGTCTCTATAATAATAATCTTCTAGTATTTTTCGATAAAACTCGTTACTAAATGGGGCCGACAATCTGCCTCCACACTCAATAAAGCTAAGGGTT
>JAGDCV010000031.1 GCA_017958365.1 Clostridiales bacterium | reverse complement strand
GGGAAATAGATATTCTCTACAGGCGTATCCGACAGGTTGTACGAAGACGCGTTCATGTCGATGTCGAGCGTGCCTCCGTCAGCCGTTCTGTTGCCGTAGAAAATCCTGTTGCCGTTCGGGGTTATCACGTGAAGATCAAGGTCGTCGTGCGTACCCCATACCATGCTTACCGTTATCTCACCTACGCCTGCTTCGAACTCATCGAGCTGTGTCGTAAGAGTGCGTGTCGTTACGCGTGTAACTGTCTCTTCGATCTCGATCTTCTGCCTCAAGATCGTCTCACGCGCGATGGTGATGTCCTGAGATCCGATGGGAGGCAGCCACTGAACGATAGGAGAACTTACGGGATCGGGCATGATGTCGTCTCTCTCAACTGCAGGAGGAACGAGGATTCCGTCGTCGCTCTTATCGCCTCTTGTGATGTTATAGCCGCCGACGCCGTCAATGATGTACCACGAAGTAAAGCTCGTGCTGTGGAAAGACATGCTGACTTCCTCAACGGTACTCGTGTGAGTACACATGGAGATCGTCGAGCCGCCTCTGCCGATGTTTACATCATCAGGGTTAACGGTAACGCTGTTGCCTGAACTCATGACAAAAGTACTGCTTGAGGAACTTACGTCAACGAGCACGTTGGTATTCTCGATCGTAGTCTGTCCGGGCTTAGGCTCGGTTGAGATCTGATATACGCTTCGGGGAGCGCCGTCTAACGTCTGTGTATCAACTCCGTCAATGACTTCGCCTGACAGGAATACGACGTTGTTAAAGGATGTGGATGTAGTCTCAACAGTCGAATACCACTCCTCGTAGTTCGTCGTAACGCCCTGATAGATGCTCTGGAGCTGCTCCACCTGCTCAAGACCGATGACCGTATCGTCAGCGATCTGCGCAGAGAGGACCATGCACTGCTCGATGCTCTCTTCGGGAGTCATGACTTCGCTTACTTCCTCGTCGTTACGTGCTGCATTTACGGGACGGCCCCAGATGATCCTTCTCATGAATGCTTCCTGCTCCGTCGCGATGCGAAGCCGGCTTAAGATGTTGGAATCCTCCATCTCCTCCGCCATTGAAGCCATGTCCTGAGCTACGTCATTCGTTGCCTGCCATGCCGCAATACACTCGTCGAAAAGGCTGTTTACCTCATCGGGATCTGCCGTGGCAAGATCCGTCTCAAGGAGCCTCTCGGTAAGCACTCTGGCATAAAGATAACTCTCGGTTCCAAGTGAAGTCATGTCACAGAGGTTATCGTAAGCTTCCCTTGCCTTGTTCTTTCTGATCTTGAGGAACAAAAAAGATCCGCCGCCGATTGCAGCAACAAGCGCGCATGCAACGATGGGGATCCATACTTTCTTCTTTCCTCCGCCTTCGGACTTAGCCTTCTTGGGCTTGGGCTCAGCGACAGGTGCGGGAGCAGGCTCTTGTGCCTGAACCGCAGGTGCGGGAGCTGTCTGAGGCTGTGGTGTGGGTGGTGGCGTTGGTGCAGGTGCGGGTTCCGCTGCCGCTGCCGCTTCAGGAGCAGGCGCGGGCGCAGACTCAGCCTGAACGGGTGCACCACATGAAGAACAGAACTTTGTGCCGGGTTCTACCTGGGCACCGCAGTTTTTACAAAACATGTGTTACCTCCTTGTATGTCGAGTTTCCATTCACATACTTCGATTATATATGGGGTGATATGACAAAACTTTAAACAAAATATTTTGACAAAAAGAACAACAGGGGAATCAATCCCCTGCGTTAACTATTCTTACGTAAGCAAGTATGTTGGAGCCTTCACTCGGGTACAACGTGAACTCATATACGCCGGGCTCGGGGAACTGCGAGATCTCATAATGAGCCTCAAGCTGGGTGGAACCCGACCTCGGGAAAGAGTACTCCCTCTGGTCCACAAGCTCCTCCTGATATCTCCATGCGCCATAGTAAACGGTGGATTCATCGAAGGTGTCGCAGAAGTAGACCGTAACATAGATGCCCGTGCCGTCAATGTAATATGCGACCGCATCGATCATCTCAGGGTCTCTTGAATAGAACATCCAGAAGTTATTCTCGTCGGGCATCGACGAACCCGTGACCGTGACGACAGTCTCGCGGCTCATCTCATCCTCCTGCTCGGATGGTGCATTCTCGCGCACGTCAACGGCCTGATTCGCACGCCCGTACATGTTCTCGGGATAGTTTGTCTCAAGTCCCGTCGGCTGCTCCCCATACTGTGAGTACAGGCTGTTTAATATCATATCCATGCGTTCCTGCGAGATCTCCATGTTATCGTGAAGGATCTGCAGGGCCTCAACGTTGACCGAGACGAACTCGTCGTTATTAAGGCTGTGGTCCGCCTCATAAAGACCCATCAGGGGCTCCGGCATGATGTCAGTCTGGAACGTGAAGAACTCATCCGCCGTTCCATCCGCATCCACCTCGACCGACAGCGTGTAATCCACAGGCTCCGCATCAGCGATGGCCGCCGTCATGGAGTCATAGATGAGAATCGTGATATCGTCCATCGTCTCCTCGCGGTACCAGTCAAGGTTCGAGTAACGGATCCAGCTGACGTAATACTGCACATAGAACTCATGCGTGCGAAGACTCGCGAACAGATCGTCGGGAGAAGGCGCGCTTCCGTGGATCGTGAGCAGGTACGGGTACGTCTCCGACGCCGTGATCTCGTAGTCGTGCTCCCTTACGTAAGCCATGTATGCTTCGGCAAACCTTCCGATGGCAGCGATAGCCTCCGTTCCTTCACCGCGCTCTGTCGTATTCTCAAACCCTCGAAAAGCTTCAACATCCAAAGCTCCTCCGGTCAGGTTGCTGTAATCGCCCTGCATGAACTCTTCGACGTAAGTCCTCGCCTCGTCCGCACTTATGTTTACGGGGGCATTAAGAAGGCTTCTGTTACCCACGAACAGCGCATTAAGTTCCCTTGCAGAACCTTCGCTTATGAGCCACGTCTTGCTTATCGGTTCCCAGATAAATCCTATGTCGAGTTCCACCGTCGCGAAGTCATCGAATTCGTTAATGTATGTTACGTACTCGTCGTAAGACATGAATTCAGAGGGACTGTCCTCGTACAGATCGTGAAGATCGATGTAGGACAGCTCGATCGTCATCGAAGCCGTGCCGTCTTCCCTGTCGATATCGGGAGCCTCGTTATCCACTATCTGTGCACGCGATGCCGCATAAAGACATACACCGAGAAGTGAATCTCCTCTTAGTGTCTCCGGAATTACGCCGTCACTTAGCAAAGCCTGGGGATCATCAACATAGTATTCGAAGTAGTCCGTCAGAGTCGCCGCGCGAAGGTCGTCATCAGCGGCAAAAGCCTCGATGTAACTTGCGACTGCGATCTCCATGTTCCTGGCATCTTTGCCGCCGCGCGAAGCACACCCGGCTACGGGCGCTGCCAATGCGAGTGTTAAGACTAATGCGAACGGCTTTTTGTAATTCACGGATACTTCCTGTCTGTTTGCTTATAACTAGTATTGTATAATACTATTGCTTTCAGGAGGATTAAAAAAGTGAGCGGATCTGATAAAAAGACTTCAACCTTTGCAATAGTTTCAATTGTGATAATGGTCATCTCGATCATAATCGCCTCAGTCTATACATTCTCCAAGTCCCCGTACTATGTGGAATCGTATCTGTCCTCCTATCCGAATTCCATGATCGAATTGACCCCGGGTACGGTCGCTACGCAGAAGCTTAAGCTCGACTCACCGGAGTTGTGCGGTATCGACCTTCTGTTCAGGTCAGAGGACAGAGTCAAGGACGGAACGGTTGAACTGTCTATAACAGATGATGAGGGCAACCATATCTACGACTGGTCCGTTCCGGCTTACAACATAGTCGACCGCAGTTTCTACATGTTCAAGACTGACGAGCCTTTGTATCTTGAAGACTACGCGACAGGAAACTACTATCTTAATGTCTCGCAGCAGTGCGAGCCCGGAAAGCATAACGAAGTCAGCGTCTATATCTGCAATAACGCTGACAATACATACACTGTCACATACAGCTGCCTCTATGCGAAGGAATCATCATCGCAGCGTCAGACATTATCGACACTTGCCTTGCTCACGATAGGTCTTGGCATCTTCGTCTGTTATCAGTGCCGCAAGACTTACGGCCAGGGCAAGCTTACGAACGACAGCTTAAGGTTGTTCTATATCGCGGGAATAGTTTTCGCAGGGTTGTACACGTTCATGTGGTTCCACGAGGACGGATACTACATCTCCGAGTGGGCATATACTTTCCTCGAGTCGGCAAGGCGCGGGGAGCTTAACGATTACATGCACTCGCTCATCCTTCTTTATAACGGCAGCGAGCACGTAAGTTCCTACGGCATCATCTGCACCATCTTTAACAGCCTTGTCATCCTGCCGCTCTATGCAGTCGAGCGCATGACCGGAATCAGCATATCCATCTATGTTTACGATATGTGCCGCGGCATATCCTTATTCGCCGCATCCATCATCACCGCAAGATTCATAAAAAAGACGGTCTTTAAGATCAGCTCGGACAAAAAGACGGGCGCCATCGCAGAGATCCTCTTCCTCGTCTCACCCGGACTTCTTCTCGGCAACCTCGCGATGGGTCAGCTCGATATCTTCGCAGTCATGTTCTGCACACTCGCAGCACACCAGTTCGTGAGCAAGAAGTACATATCAGCTTCGCTGTTCCTTGCATTCGCAACGGAGTTCAAGGAGTTCTCGACACTGTTCGTGACTCTCCCCGTCATCTGCCTTCTCATCGGCTACATCAAGCCGAAGGACTGGCCGAAGCTCATACTCCCCTACTTAGGTCTTAAGGGATTAGGCATAGTTCTTGCCAAGCTCCTTGTTACCGACTATAAGATCATCTCCAACGGCGCCGAACTTCTGTGGGATCACTTCGGAAGAATGTTCGAGGAGTCGCCCTTCGACATGTCGTTCTTCTTCCTTATCCTGTTCATCGTAATGTACTGGGGACTTAATAAATCAATACACAAGACGGTTGAGCTTCGTGACTTCTTCAACGCAGTTACCGTTGTCACATTGGCATACTTCTTCCTCGTATTGCCGAACCCGCAGTGGGTGGTCTTCATCTCCGCGATCTTCTCGGGAATGCTGCTTCTTTACAAGGACAAGAGAGACTTCATGCTCATAAACGTCGTCTTCTCGATAGCCTTCGTTCTGTTCACGGTATCCTGGGTCGAGCACTACGAATGGAATTTCCAGCTGATGCTCGACACCAAGAACGTCGCGTTGCTTCCGAGGTTCATCGATTCCCATCTGCCGGTCTACTCGGATTATGTGAAGCCCGCATTCAGGACATTAATGAGCGCGGCACTCGCAGTATCCCTTTGGCGCATGTTCTTCCCCGTTAAGGGAGAACCCGCGACGGACCGCGATAACGACACTGCGGTCACGGCAGGCATCGGCATCACCCTCTTCGTCAATGCCGCCCTTCTTACCGGAGCATATGTAATCTGCTGCGGTCTGTTATACTGAACATAACGAAAACTATAACCCTGGAGCGTAAAATGAGAACAGCCGTTATCACCGGTGCAAACGGATTTGTCGGCTTTGCACTGCTTCGTGAACTGCTTACAAACGACTACAACGTAATCGCTGTGGTAAGACCGTCTTCGGTCATCTCCTTCAACATGAAGCTTAAGGAGCTCGCCTCGTCAGGCCTTGATACCTCGCGTGTCGAGATAATACCCGTTGACTTGGGTGACGCGGACGAGGTAAGACACAGCCTGCGCTATACCGGCACCCCCATCGATACCTTCTACCACCTCGCGTGGAACGGCTCCGCAGGTCTCAAGCGCCGCGACATCGACCTTCAGTTATCCAATGTCAACGTATCGATCCACCTTATCCGCCTCGCCTCCGACCTCGAGTGCAAGACTTTCGTAGGCGCGGGAAGCATAACGGAGGACGTCGTTCTCAAGATGTCCTACGAGCGCGGCGGCAAGACGACTCTCGATTACCTCTACAGCACGGCCAAGCTTGAAGCGCATCTTGCAAGCCAGATCATCGCACAAAAGGAAGGTCTCGACTTCAGATGGGCAAAGATAACGAATGCTTACGGTGCGGGAGTAAATGAAGAACAGTTCATCCCCACCACATTAAAGAAAATGCTTGCGAACGAACCCTGCTCTTTCAAAAAAGGCGACCAGCTTTATGACTTTATCTACGTCACTGACGCGGCCCGTGCTTTCAGACTCATCGGCGAGCGCGGACAGGACATGGAAGTATACCGCTTAGGCTCAGGAGCCGCAGCACCGCTCAGTGCTTTCATAGAAACCATGCATGAAGTGACGGGTTCAAAGTCCGAGCTTACCTTCTCGCGTAACTCGGAGCAGATATGCTATCTTCCGAAGGCGTCCTTCTCCATCGACACCCTAGAGCGCGACACGGGCTTTAGGCCTGAAGTATCTTTCGCCGAGGGCGTGAAG
>JAGDCV010000030.1 GCA_017958365.1 Clostridiales bacterium | reverse complement strand
GGCCGTTCTTCTCGGAGATTACCTTGAACATGCGCATAGCGAGTGTGCGCTTCTTTGTGTCCTGGGGAAGGAAGAACATGCCGATACCATAATCGCCTTCGTCCTTAACTTCGATGTCAGCTTCCTTAGCTGCCTTCTTAAAGAACTTGTGTGAGATCTGTACGAGTATACCTACGCCGTCACCTACCTCTCCGGTAGCGTCCTTGCCGGCTCTGTGCTCGAGCTTCTCAACAATGGAAAGTGCGTCATCAAGAGTACGGTATTCTTTTTTACCATCGATATTTACTACTAAACCGATACCGCATGCATCGTGCTCTTGTTGCATTGCTTCATAGCATTCGTTTAAGTATTTCTTCTCGTAAGGTCTCATATTCTCCTCCCACATCTTATGGACCAATTTCATCCACCAGAGGTCCTAAGATAGAAATCATACTCAAAATGTATTGATATTCTGTTTCAATGCGTTTAGAATATCGTTGTAAGATTTCAAGAGAGATTGTATCTCCAAGAGCAAAGGAAATAAAATACAAATAATAATCGTATAATGATACCTTTAGGGTATGATACGAACCAAGGAGGAAACGGCATGGATTTACGTCAGATACGTTATTTCTTAACGGTTGCAGAAGAACTGAACATAACCCGCGCGGCTGAGCGTCTGCACTTATCACAGCCCCCTCTTTCGAGAGCGTTAATGGAATTGGAAGAAGAATTAGGATGTACATTAATAATAAGAGGTAAGCGTCACATCACCCTCACACCGGAAGGCCTCGCACTGAAGCGCCGCGGTGAGCAGATCCTCGCACTTGCCGACATTACCAAGACAGAGATCTCAGACGTTAAGAAAGGTATCAGCGGCACGCTCTATCTGGGCCACGTAGACAGTAACGGTCCTTCGCTCGCTGCTGAATGGATCTCAAGCTTCAAAGAAGAATATCCTAACGTTACTTATAACTTATGGTGCGGCACCGTGGACGACCTCACATACAGAATGAAGTCAGGCCTCCTCGAACTCGCCATCACCATGACTCCTCTTAACACGGAGCAGCTTGACGGCATCACCGTATTCAGTGACACATGGGCAGCGATCATCCCGGGTTCACACCCTCTGGCAAAGAGCAAGAAGCAGACAGTAACACTCAAGGATATTGCAGACACAGATCTCATCATCTCCTCACGTCATTCAAGAGAAGAAGAGATCCGCAGCTGGTTCGAAAAGCACGCAGGCACGGAGCCGCGCTTCGTCGTAAAGACCGCCCACTCCTCCAACGCCGCAAAACTCGTTGACCGCAACATCGGAATCGCCATCTTCCCTGCTTCAGTCGCAAAGAGCATCTCCGCCGATTCAGACGTAGTAATAAAGAAACTGATACCTGAAGTAAATGTTGACTACGTCCTCTCGTGGGATAAAGAAAAGAACCCGAGCGCGCTGGCGTCGAAGTTCATTGAACACGTAAGAAACTTATATTCATAAACAGAAACCCCCTCTTGGTCCACTACAGACTTTGAGGGGTTTTCTTAAGGTTATGCCGCGAAAATTTTTATCAGCATTCAGTAAGGAAATTAGAGAGCATCTTCTTTCCTTCGGGCGTGAGGATCGATTCCGGATGGAACTGTACGCCGTAGATGGGATAGTCACGGTGCTTAACGGCCATGACTTCGCCGTCGTCCGCAACTGCGGTTATCTGGAGACAGTCGGGAATGGTGTCACGGTCAGCTGCCAGAGAGTGGTAGCGTGCGACCTTTGTTGAGTCTCCGATTCCTCTGAACAGAGGGCAGTAACCATAGAGACCTACCTCCGACTGCTTGCCGTGCATAAGGTTCTCGGCATATGTGATCGTTGCTCCGTAAGCCTTGCAGATGGCCTGATGGCCGAGGCAAACGCCAAGCATGGGGATGTCGTGAATTGATGCAGCAACGTCACAGATGATGCCTGCATCTTCCGGACGTCCCGGGCCGGGTGACAGGATAATGTGGTCAGGAGCCAGTGCCCTGATCTCGTCTACTGTCATCTCGTCATTACGGATGACCTTGATGTCGGGATTGATCTCGCCGATCATCTGGTAAAGGTTATATGAGAAGCTGTCGTAGTTATCGATAAGAAGTATCATCACTCTACCTCCTGTGCAAGATTAAGAGAAGAGATAACGGCCTTTGCTTTGTTGAGGCATTCTTCGAATTCCTTCTCGGGTACTGAGTCTGCAACGAGTCCGGCGCCGCTTCTTACGAATACCTTGCCGTTCTTCTTGTATGCGATACGGATCGCGATACATGTATCCATGTTGCCTGTAAAGTCGATATAACCGATGGCGCCGCCATAGATGCCGCGCTTGTTGTTCTCGAGTTCGCCGATGAGCTGGCACGCACGGATCTTGGGCGCACCGGATAATGTTCCTGCAGGAAGAACTGCCTCGATGGCGCTCAATGCATCGGATCCGTCTGCGATCTGGCCGCGTACGGTTGAACCGATATGCATTACGTGTGAGTAACGCTCGATGCTTCTGAGCTTTTCAACCTCAACGGTTCCGAACTTACTGATCTTGCCTAAATCATTACGGCCGAGATCTACGAGCATGTTGTGCTCTGCCAGTTCCTTCTCGTCTGCCAGGAGCTCGATCTCCAGGTTCTTATCCTCTTCTTCTGTCTTACCTCTCGGTCTTGTGCCTGCCAGAGGAAATGTGTGCAGAACGCCGTCTTCAAGTTTAACAAGTGTCTCAGGTGAAGCGCCTGCAACCTCAACGTCAGTTCCCGCGAAGTAGAACATATAAGGAGACGGGTTTACCGTTCTGAGTATTCTGTAGGTATTTAAAAGGCTGCCTTCAAAAGGCGCGGATAATCTGTTGGACAGAACGATCTGGAAGATATCACCTTCGTGGATATAGTTCTTTGCCTTCTCGACCATCGCGCAGTACTCTTCCTTGGAGAACAAAGGAGTTACTTCGCCCAGGAGCTTGCCCTCAGGCTCGTTGCTCTTCTCGCCGTTCTTCAGGAGATCTATAAGTGCCTTAAGGTCATCGATCGCTTCCTGATATCCTGCATCCACATCCTCCAATGACATGTTGGAAATGAGGATGAGCTTCTGTCTTACGTGGTCGAATGCGATTACCTTGTCAAAGAGCATCAGGTCAACGTCCTTGAAGTTCTCGGTATCGTTTACATTGCACTTTGCAGTGGGCTCAACATAACCTAAGAAATCGTATGCGAAATAGCCTACAAGACCACCCGAAAATGAAGGAAGATACGGGAGCCTCGGGCTCTTAAAATGAGATAAGATCTCTCTTATTATCTTTGAAGGATTATCTGTCTTTTCCGTCTTATCGCCGTATGTGACCTCGCCGTTGATGCAGGTGATCTCGAGCTTCGGGTCGAATCCTAAGAAAGTATATCTTCCCCACTTCTCGTCAGATTGCGCGGACTCGAGCATATACGCGTGAGTTGACGCATTCTTTAAGATGCGGATCGTTTCGATGGGTGTCGTAAAATCAGAGAGGATCTCACAGCTGACGGGTACGACGTCGTACTTGCCGGACTTCGCAAATTCTCTGACTTCTTCAATTGACGGCACTACTTTCATAGTTGTCACCTCCGTTTTATGGTTTTCGGAGGCAATAAAAAAGCCCCCGACAAAAGACCAACTAAGATCTTTTAGTCAAGGACGAATAATTCTGCTTATCCGCGGTGCCACCTTGATTTACGGTTCACGCCGTACTCTTAGCAAGATACCAACATATCTCCGGCAACTTACGCATGCCTTACGTCGCAATATACTCGGGAATATCCCTTTCCTTCACGCCCTCAGGAGTCCATTCACTCTAAGGTCCTTGTGTCCGGATCTCACCATCCCGGGCTCTCTTTGAACGGTTTCCTCGAAGTTACTCACTCTCCGTCAACGGTTTGATTAAATTGTCATAAAAATACTATATCCTCGGTAGGTTGTCAATCAGAACTTCGTCCTACTGTTCGAAAACCGGCACAAAAAAGAACCGCCTCTTAATAAGAGACGGTTCTATTATTTTAATTAATACTACTATATATCAGCAGATCTTAAGGCATCCATGAGAGTGTGATCTCTTCGAGCTCGCTGTTGAAGTAACGGAACTCATAGTAGCTGCCGCCATAGTACTTTGTAGACTCTGTTGAGTACTTATAAGTATCAGAATAGCTGTCGCTGGTCTCACTGTCATAGTGTCTTACTTCGTTGTTAGGCTCGCCTGCGAGCTTTACGAGGTCTTCCATGCTCATATCCAGAGGGAACTCAAATGAAACGATATCCTGAGGATCCTTAGGACGGAAACGGATCTCGTTAACAACGCACTCGCTCATCGGCTTACCTTCATCGGAATAGTTGAGAACATAGATCGTTGCGCTGTAGTACTTGTCGATTCTGATGTCGAAACCATTGGACTGGTAGTTAGCCTTAAGGTTGTTGCCTGCATCGCCGAGGTCATCCTCATCGAAAGGAACGCCGTCATCGATCATTTCCTGAAGTGTTGTCTTACCGAGAACGTACTTCTTACCATTTACGAAGAAGCACATATCGTCGAATCTGAT
>JAGDCV010000029.1 GCA_017958365.1 Clostridiales bacterium | reverse complement strand
GATGTTGAAGTTTATCACATCACAGATAACGCAGCTTACGAGATGAGCGCAGACGTTTACGACGATACAGTAGTAGTTGAGACAGAAAGCTTCTCATACTACACGGTTGAGTTCACATACGGCGACATGGAGTACGTCCTCCCGGGCGATTCAACTGTTGCTCTTTCTGACATCCTTTCCTATGTAGGACTTCAGGGCGACGTATCTGCTGCATCAGTCAGCAACTCATCACTCTTCAATGCCTATCAGGATGGCGGCGTTTGGTATGTAAGTGCCAATGGTGCATTCGATACAGAAGAATGGATGGTTGTAACTATTGATGGTATTGACTATTCGATAACAGTTACTGATGCTGCTACAGTTCAGATGCACATAGGTTCACAGGGTTTTGATCCTCAAGGTGCTAATCCTACATTAAGAACCACATATAATGATGGTGGTTATCTTACTGCTATGCAGGATCATGGGTATAGCAACAGAGTTAATTTTACTAGTTTTGCTTTTGGTAAGGTTTATACACAAGGAACTATTGAAGCATCGCTAAGCTATTCTGTAAGCTCTGCCGGCAATGCACTGATAGTTACTTATACAATGACCAACACAAGTACTGAAGATGCAGTAACTCTCATGATTGGTTCAGCTGCTGATACCCAGGTTGGAACTGATACTAATGCTGACCACTGCGATGTAGGCTTTACAGAAAATGGCTTGAGTATGACAAACGCTTCTACGGGTAATCAGTTCTATCTTATTCCGGGTAATGGATCCTTTTCACATAAGTGGGTTGGAAAGTATTCAGGTAACGCAAATGGATCGTCCTACCAAGATCATATTTTTGATAATGGTAATGTTTATTCGACAAACGATGATAGTGCATTAGCATACTCGTGGGAAGTTATTGTACCAGCCGGGGGAACGGTTACCCGTGTAGCTATATTTACTGCTGGTAATAATCTCACTACTTATCAGATCGCGTTTAATGCAAACGGCGGAAGTGGAACGATGAATAATGCTACTTTCGTTAGTCAGGTTCCCGGCTCACTGCCTCCATGTTCTTATACAAGACCCAATTACACATTTATGGGTTGGGCTACATCACAGGCCCGTGCTAATGCTAATACGATTGATTACCAGGATCAGGGACAAATAACCGTTTCCGGCAACACTACTTTATATGCAGTATGGCTGCCTTCGGCAAACGTTATAGTTCCACCTACGATAGCACAAGGTCTTGTTTATAATGGATCTGCGCAGAACCTATTGGCAACTCCCGGTAGTTGTGACTATGGTCAAATGGTTTACAGTATCGATACCGTATCTTACAGTACGACTATTCCGACAAGAACGGATGCGGGAACTTATACGGTCTGGTATAGATCAACCGGTGATGGCACTACTCACGGTCCCTCAACTCCGGTTGCGCTGACAGTTACCATTTCTCCGGCGACTCCTCAGGTTACACCTCCGGCTGCTATTACAGGGCTTTCATATACAGGCTCTGCACAGACTCTGATCACGGCAGGCTCGACTGATGTCGGAGAGATGGTTTACAGCTTAAGCCAGAATGGTACTTATTCCACAACGCTTCCGACAGGCACGAATGCCGGAACATATACGGTTTGGTATAAGGTACCCGGATCGTCAAATTACAGTGCATACGGTCCTTATAGTCTTACGGTCAATATTGCCAAGGTGGATTCTGTTCTTACTGCGCCTCCTACTGCAAGGACATTGACCTTTAACGGAAATCAACAAGCTCTCGTGAACGCCGGAACGGCAACAGGCGGAAGTGTAGTATACAGCTTGAGCGCCAGCGGCCCTTGGAGCACTACTGTACCTACGCAGCGCAATGCCGGAGACTATACGGTCTATTACAAAGTTCAGGGAGATTCCAATCATAATGATGTTCCCGGCGGTCAGATCCCGGTAACGATCAGCCGTGCCAATGCTAGCATCGTCGCAGATGATCTGTCCAAAGTATACGGCACCGCAGATCCTCAACTGACGACGACCCGTACGGGTGAGATTGCTTCCGAGCCTCTCGTTTATAATATCTCGAGAGAAGACGGAGAGAACGTCGGTTCATATGTAATAACGGTTTCTGCAAATGCAAGTGACAACCCTAACTACAATGTCACTATAGACCCGAGAGCATCCAGAGGAGTATTCCGTATTACTCAGGCTTCGGTTACGATCACTCCGAACAACCTCCAGAAGGTTTACGGTGCAGATGATCCCGCATTGACTGCAACGGTCACAGGTGTGGTTAGCGGCGATTCACTGAACTATACATTGTCCAGGTCGGCAGGTGAGAATGTCGGAACATATACGATATCAGTAAGTCCCGGTGTGAACCCTAACTATACTGTTACGGTCAGAACAGGCACATTTACCATCGGACGTGCTTCGGCAACCATTACCGCCAATAATCTCTCGAAGATTTATGGTGAAAATGACCCTGAATTAACTGTAAGATACACAGGACTTGTAAACGGAGATACAGAGCTTGATTACACGATCACACGTGCAGCAGGCGAGAATGTCGGTGAGTATACAATTACCGTAACTGCCGGCAATAACCCTAACTATGAAGTTTCTGTAGCTACAGGTACGCTTACGATCAGACCTGCAGCTGCCACGATCACGGCAGTCAATAAGACCAAGGTCTATGGTTCAAATGATCCTGCTCTCACAGTAATCTACAGTGGACTTGTAAACGGAGATACAGCTCTCAATTACTCGATCGCACGTGCAACAGGCGAGAATGTCGGTGAGTATGCAATTACCGTAACGGCAGGCAACAACCCTAACTACAATGTTACTGTAGTTAACGGTACATTCACGATCACTCCTGCAGCTGCCACGATCACGGCAGTTGATAACAGTAAGGTCTACGGTTCAGCTGATCCTACGTTCTCAGTAACATTCTCGGGACTTGTAAACGGAGATACGTCTCTTGCTTACACGATCGGTCGTGCGGAAGGCGAGGATGTTGGTACTTATGCCATCACTGCAACTCCCGGAGATAATCCTAACTACACAGTTACTTCGATTGACGGTGTATTTACCATTACACCTGCAAATGCAACGATCAGTGCAGTCGATAACACTAAGGTATACGGTCAGGATGATCCTGCACTCGAAGTATCTTATACAGGACTTGTAAACGGAGATACAGACCTTGATTACACGATCGCACGTGTAGCTGGTGAGAATGTCGGTACATACGAGATAGCTGTAACAAACGGAACGAATCCTAACTACAATGTTACGGTAGTCCCCGGCACATTTACTATCACACCTGCAAATGCAACGATCAGTGCAGTCGATAACACTAAGGTATACGGTCAGGATGATCCTGCACTCGAAGTATCTTATACAGGACTTGTAAACGGTGATACAGAACTTGATTACACGATCGTACGTGCACAGGGTGAGGATGTCGGTGATTACACTATTACCGTTACAGCCGGCAACAACCCTAACTACAATGTATCCGTAGAAGAAGGTACATTCACGATCACTCCTGCACCTGCAACGATCACTGCAGATGACATTACCAGAACTTATGGTGATGCCGATCCTGCTCTGACAGTAACTTATGAAGGACTGCAGCGCGGAGATACAGATCTTGACTACTCGATCGCTCGTGAGGCCGGTGAGAATGTTGGTGATTATGTCATCACTGTTACTCCCGGAACCAACCCTAACTACGATGTATCTGTAGTTGACGGTACATTTACTATCGTACCTGCACCTGCAACGATCACGGCAGTCGATAACACCAAGGTCTACGGCTCTGATGATCCTGCGTTCGAAGTAACGTTCTCAGGACTCGTGAACGGAGATACGGAACTTGATTATACGATCGCTCGTGCAGCAGGCGAGAATGCCGGTACATACGAGATAGCAGTAACAAACGGAACGAATCCTAACTACGATGTTACGGTAGTTTCAGGTACATTCACGATCACACCTGCAGATGCAACGATCATCGCGAATAACCACTCCAAGACCTATGGTGAGAGTGATCCTGCATTTACAGTAAGATTTGACGGTCTTGTAAATGGTGATACAGAGCTTAATTACACTATCGCAAGAGCTGAGGGCGAGGATGCCGGTGAGTACATCATCACTGTTACCCCCGGAGCTAACCCCAACTACACGGTAAGCACTGTAAGCGGCACGTTCACCATCAGGAAGGCTGATCCGATCGTTACTGCTCCTATCGGACTTGATCACTTCTTAGACGGCGAGTCACATCCTCTCTTCGAAGAAGGATCAACGACAGGCGGAACACTTCAGTACAGTCTTGACGGCGTGAACTATGCTACAGGCGTAAGAACATCATCGAGAGAAGGCACATATACCATCTGGTATCGTGTACTCGGCGACAACAACTACAACGATGTTGCACCTGCATTCATCACAGCTACTATCGTTGAAGCAAGAGGCTCCGGTGACGGTTCTTCAGTTCCCATGATAGTTGACGGCGAGACAGTTATTATACACACAGGCGAGCCTATTCCTGTACCTGCAGCTCCTTCCAGATACGGATACGACTTCGACGGCTGGTATGCTGACGAGGCATGCACCATCCCGATCGATCCCAACACAATAGTCGGACACGAAGGAATACAGTTGCACTCAAGATGGGCAGCAATTAACTACACACTTATTGAAGGCGCTGAGGGCGAATGGTACGAAAGCGACGATCACCTTGCATTCCGTGCAGTCCGTAACAGAGCCGAGGAGACAACATTCAGCCACTACATGAATGTTTACGTAGACGGCAATCTCCTCAGCCTTAACGACTACGTCGCTGAGAGCGGAAGTGTCATCATCAGATTAAATCCTGCTTTCCTTGCAACTCTTGCAATCGGAGAGCACACACTGGATATCGAATTTGATGACGCACCCGGAGTCAGAACCATTTTCTACATCCTTGGTGATGCATCTGCAAGAGACAGGATCGTAAACGCTTCCGATTCTCCTGTAGCATCCACGGGTGAGGACTTCAATATCAGAGTTGCAATGATCATATCCATGCTGTTCGCAGCAAGCGGTGCATGTGCATTCATGGCAGCTAAGTTCCGTAAAGATGAAACAGAGGAGTAGTGTTCTTCCTGTTCATAATGCATGAGGAAACGCCCCCGAGATTCGGGGGCGTTTTCGTGCTAAAATGGTTCATGTAACATTAATTAAAATAAGGGAGAAACATATGGATTACTACATCTATCTTGCCGGAGTAGTCATCATCATGATCTGGTCTTCGGCAGTCCAGTCAAATCTTAAAAGCAAGGCGCAGAAGGGAAGTCAGATCCGCGCCGCTTCCGGTAAGACCGCTAATCAGGTCGTCGAGGAGATGCTCCGTGAGCACGACATCTACGGCATCGTCATCGAGCATAAGCCCGGAGAACTTACGGACTGTTATTCACCCAAGGAGCAGAAGATCTACCTGTCGGATACGACTTACGGAAAAGACTCGATCACTGCGATCGCAGTTGCTGCACATGAGTGCGGTCATGCCGTTCAGGACAAGGAGAACATGGCTCTTTACGAGTTAAGACAGCTGCTCGCACCTGCTGCGGGAATCTCTTCAAAGGTAGGTCCCTGGATCGTTGTTATCGGCGTTGTCATCTCGGCTTATCTCGAGCGCGCCGGAAGCTCCAATATCGGATATCTTGTCAGCACCATAGGCATCGTTATTTATGCCGTTGCTTTCCTGTTCTATCTTGTAATGCTCCCCGTCGAGCGCAACGCAAGTTCGAGAGCATTCAAGGATATGAAGCAGGCGGGCTGGGTGTCACAGGAGCAGTTCTCACTTGCACACAAGATACTGCGCGCGGCAGGAGACACATATGCTATCTCACTTGCATCTTCGGCACTCACACTCTTAAGACTTCTTGTTCTTCGCGGAGGCAGAAGACGCTGATCAATTAACTTACAACGGAGGTCGTGCTTATGAGCTACGAATACACGGGAAAAGACGGCGAGTTTAAACTCAAGGATGCAAACAGATGGAGCTACTTGTATTTTCCTGACGGTGCGCCATCTGGCATGATGGGCTCACTGACGCCCGAGTTCGGAGGCGACCTCAAGACAAGTCAGAACACTTTTATCTTAGAGCCCGTCAGCTCGGATAATCTCCATAACAACAGGTCGACCAGAAACTTCTGGCTCAAGCTCGAGAACGGTCCCCTCGTATCCTGCATGGGTGCGTCCTCAAGACAGCATGCTCTCGAGGCTACGACGGGCGAGGACGAGGCGACGCTTTACGGCGGAATGCTCTTCCAGAAGGTTGAGCGTAAACTCGGAAGGTCCGGTCTTCGCTGCGAAGTCACGACCTTCGTTCCCGTTAACACGGAAGATCAGATCGAGCTTACCAAGGTCACCGTCACGAACACGTCTGACGAGCCCGTCACGTTTACGGCTACCGCTGCGGCTCCGATCTACGGCAGGTCCGCAGACAACATAAGAGACCATCGAAATGTTACCTCCATGCTTAACCGTGTCCGCACGACTAAGTATGGAGTTATTAATTTCCCGACACTTACCTTTGACGAGAGAGGACACAGGATGAATGAAGTCGAGTACGGCTTCTTCTGTGCCGAGCAGGAAGGAATCGAACCGGTTGCTTTCTGTCCTGTCCTTGAAGACTTCATAGGTGAGGGCGGTTCACTTGATACGCCTTCGTTCCCCATAACGGGACAGCCTGCTTATGTTGCAGGACAAAGCGTTGACGGCTTCGAGGCCATGGGTGCCGCGATGTTCGAGCAGAAGACGCTCGAGCCCGGAGGAAGAGTCGAGTATGTCATGGCTCTTGTCATCGGCATGCTTGATTCGTCCGAGAACACGGCGGTAAAGTACCTGTCTGCGAATGTCTTTGATGCTCAGCTTTATGAGAACAAACTTTACTGGAAGCAGAAGGTCAACATCCGTTTCAGAACCGGCGACAAGAACTTCGATAACTGGATGTACTGGGTCGGAATACAGCCGATCTTAAGGCGCATCTACGGATGCTCTTTCCTGCCTCACCACGACTACGGCAAGGGAGGAAGAGGATGGCGCGATCTTTGGCAGGACTGCCTTGCGCTCATCATAATGGACCCCGCGGATGTGCGCGGCATGCTCATAGATAACTTCGGCGGCGTCAGAACTGACGGCACGAATGCGACCATCATAGGAACGGGACGCGGTGAGTTCATCGCGGACCGTAACGGCATCACCCGCGTGTGGATGGATCACGCGATGTGGCCTTTCATGACGATGGACCTTTACATCAGACAAAGCGGTGACATTGGAATCTTAAGCGAGAGTGCCCCCTACTTCATCGACAGGCAGGTAATGAGAGGCGAACTTCTCCTTGAAGGCGAGCCCTCCTCAACATCCAAAGGAACGGTTCTCGAGCACCTGCTGCTCCAGAACCTCGCGGCATTCTTCGACATCGGAGAGAACGGTTCCATGAGACTTCGCGGTGCAGACTGGAACGATGCTCTTGATATGGCTAAGGACAAGGGCGAGTCTGTGGCTTCCACTGCAGCTTACTGCGGCAACTACAGAAAGCTCGCTCAGATCTTAAGGGAGTTTGCTTCAAGTAACGGTGACAGCGTGAAGCTTGCAAAGGAGCTTACGGGCCTGCTTGGAACTGACGGCGGACGCGAGACTCTGATGCGCTACTGCGATGATGTTAAGAACGGATTTTCAGGCGAGACCTCAGACTACTCTCTTAATGCTCTGGCGGAAGACCTCGAGCATAAGGCGAATGTCCTGTCGGTTCAGATAAGTGACAAGGAGTGGTTCACGGATACCGAGGGTTTCTCGAGATTTAACAGTTACTACGATAATAATGGAAGGCCTCTCGAGCGAAACGGTGCGAAGGACGGCTCACCTGCGATGATGATCACAGGTCAGGTATTCACGGTCATGAGCGGTGTCGCAAGTGACGAGCAGGTAAAGGAGATAATCAGGTCTGCCGATAAGTATCTTTATGAAGAGAAACTCGGCGGCTACAGACTTAATACCGACTTTAAAGAGATCAAGACCGACATGGGAAGGATGTTCGGTTTTGCGTACGGGCAAAAAGAGAACGGCGCCGTGTTCTCCCACATGACGGTCATGTACGGCAACGCGCTTTACACAAGAGGCTTCAAGGATGAAGGATGGAAGGTCATCGGTTCCCTTTACAGGCACGCGGCTGACTTTGAAAGCAGTAAGATCTATCCCGGTATTCCGGAGTATTTCGATCCGAAGG
The DNA here is from genome assembly GCA_017958365.1 of Clostridiales bacterium. Taxonomy (GTDB): domain Bacteria; phylum Bacillota; class Clostridia; order Saccharofermentanales; family Saccharofermentanaceae; genus Saccharofermentans. The sequence goes on along the minus strand of JAGDCV010000029.1, from coordinate 2,280 downwards.
GAAGAGGTGTTTACCACTACCTGACGGGCGCGGCTTCATGGCTCATCCTTACTGTGCTAAATGAGGTCTTCGGCGTGAAGGGGCAGTTCGGCGACATGAAGTTCGAACCCGGGCTTTTACCGGAGCAGTTTGATGAGAACGGACAGGCGGGCGTGAGCTTCGAGTTTAACGGCAAGCCTGTTGACATCACGTATGTGATGGACGGCGGATGCAATACCGTCGCGAAGATCGAGGTCGACGGGGAACTCATATCGGAAGGCGAGAATGTGCTTCCCAAGGACAAGATAGGAAAGGCGATCAGGGTTACCTTAAAGTGAGCGTGGAGAGCATAACGTTTGATGCTGCGACAGGCGGCGGCAACAGGATAGCGGCGTTCTTCTGCCCGACTGATGTTAAGAAGGAAAACGGCAAGTCAAAAGGCGTGATACAGATCTGCCACGGCATGGCGGATTACTTCGGGCGCTATGCGCAGATGACGGAGTACTTCAACAAGTTCGGCTTTGATGTGTGCGGCATGGACATGATGGGTCACGGCCAGACGTATGAGCTTAACAAGGATAACGATATGCCGCTCGGGTATTTCGGTGATTCGGATGATTCCGCGATCTGCATCCTGAAAGACGAGATGACACTTCACGCGAAGGCGAAGGAGAGGTTCGGTGATGTTCCCTACATCCTATACGGACACAGCATGGGTTCTTTTGTTGTGCGTAATATCTACATCACGCCCGAGTACTGTAAGGAGTTCGATGCTTTTATCTTCGCGTCCACAATGGGGCCTAATCCGGCTGTCGGTCTCGGCATCATGCTGTCGAGCCGTGAGGGCCGTCTGTTTGGCGGGAAGAAGAGGCCCGGCAAGGTTCTCGATAAGATAGCGTTCGGAACTTACAACAGACGCATAGAGGACCCGAAGACGAACTTCGACTGGGTCACTTCCGACGAGAAGGAAGTGGATAAATACGTGAACGATCCGCACGCGGGTTTCCTGTTCACGAACAAGGGTTTTAACGACCTCTTTACTCTCATCGACAGGATGCAGAGAAAGGATGCTTACGATCACATCGATCCCGGAAAAGCAGTGTTCATCCCCTACGGCGAGGACGATCCCGTCGGCAATTACGGCGAGGGTGTGCGAGATCTTTGTGAGATATTACGTTCTAAGGGTATTATTGTTATGGAAAGAAGCTACGGACACTACCGTCATGAGATACATAACGAGAGTGTCAGGTGGGAGTACTTCAAAGATATTGCAGAATTCAGTGAGTGGGCAACAACATGATTAAAGAGATTAAACCTTATGAGCACGTGGTTCAGTATTATGAGACAGACCAGATGAAGGTCGCGCATCATTCAAACTACATAAGATGGTTTGAAGAGGCGAGAGTGGATGCCTTCGAGCAGATAGGCTTGGGCTACAAAGAGTGCGAGCAGATGGGGATAATGAGTCCCGTCGTTGCGGTAAGCGCGAAATACAAAACAAGTGCTCTGTTCTACGATACGGTAGTAATCAGGATCAAGTTTGTAAAGTACACGGGGGTAAGGCTTTACATCGAATATGAAGTTACAGATAAGAAGACGGGTGACGTGAGATGTGTAGGTCAAAGTGAGCACTGCTTTGTTACACCTGAGGGGCGTATTCTTTCCGTAAAGAAAAACCATCCTGAGCTTGATAAGAAGCTGATGGAATACATGGAGGAAGAATCATGACAGATGTAGCTATTATCGGAGCAGGTACGGCAGGACTCACGGCAGCCATCTACGCAAGACGCGCGGGAAGGACCGTGACGATCTTCGAGGCCGAGGCTCCCGGCGGACAGATAATAAACACACCCGAGATCGATAACTTCCCGGCGCTTCCCGGGGTATCGGGTTATGAGTATGCCAATAAGCTTTTCGAGCAGGCACAGGAGCTTGGTGCCGAGTTTGTCTTCGACAAGATAAGGAAGATAGAGGGAAGCCTTGAGGAAGGCTTCAGTATGACGGGCGAGTATGGTTCCGTGTGCGAGGCAAAAACTGTGATCATAGCAAGCGGCGTAAAGCGTCGCGAGATGGGTCTTGCGGGCGAGCAGGAATACTCCGGCCGTGGTATCTCTTACTGCGCGACGTGTGACGGAGCATTCTTCAAGGGAAAAACGGCGGCCGTGTTCGGAGGCGGTAATACTGCAGTTGAGGACGCGGCTTATCTTGCGGATATATGCGAGAAGGTCTACATCATCCACAGACGTAACGAGTTCCGTGCGGACAAGGCTCTGGTTGATGAGCTTCTGTCGCATCCGAATG
>JAGDCV010000028.1 GCA_017958365.1 Clostridiales bacterium | reverse complement strand
GATGCATATGTGGTATCTTCCTCTTCTCCTTCCGCTCTTCCGCAGATGGAGAACTCGCGGTCCGTAAGTGGCCATGCGAGACTGACGGAAGTCACTCCGCTTGCCACAAAAATACCATAATAACGGGTAAATCTGCCATAAACATTCATGCTACCATCTAACGATTATAAATAGGATTTTACATTTATTGAGGTAGATAATGAAAGAAACAGTAAAGAAAACCATCGCAGCGGGCGCCGTAGGATGCGTATGGGGCCTTTACCTCATAAGAAAAGCTAAGCGCGGACAGATCGTGGAACTCTGGAAAAACAAGTGGGCTGAATAATAACACAAATTTGCCACTTTCAAATACCATTTACTTCTTCTAGGCGGTCTATACTCTAACAACAACCAAAAACCAAATCTTAGTAAAGAAGGAAATGGAAAATGGAAGAAAAAACAATTTACGGAACACAAGAGGTAAGTCTTAGCGGTTTGAAGGACGTTTACGGCGGCACTTCAAGCGAGGCGCTTAACTGGTTTGCACTCGTAAGATGCAACAAGGAGATTCTTGAGAAGAATGACATCGACAAGAGAAATCTGCCTGAGCTCTTAAAGACTGTGGGTATCGATGCAGACTTCAGCGTAGACGGACCTATCGTTTATACAGAAGCTAAGACCGGAAGACCGCTTCTCCACAGGGAAGCATTGTCACTCGCACAGAGCTATCTCGACAGTCTCTGATAAATAAGTCACAGTAAAGAAAACCGCCCCTTGCAGGTTGAAGCCTGCAGGGGGTGATTTTTATGCGGGATAAACCACTTCAATAAGCGGCGGAATTAACGTAAAATAATCTCATGAGTTTGAAAGATGTATTAGACAAGTTCAGGCGCAAGGAGTGACATGGATTACAAAGTCCTGATGATCGATGACGACGAAGTGATCGCGGCTTCGACTGCCGAGTACTTTAACATGTTTGACGTTAAGACGGCATATGTCACGAGCTTCGAGGACGCCGTCGCTTTCCTTGAGAGCAACACGGTCTTTCTTCTTTTACTTGATATCAACCTGGGCGAAAAGTCGGGCTTCGACCTTTGCAAGAAGGTGCGCTAGAACTTCGAGATGCCGATACTCTTCGTAAGTGCGAGAACTTCAGACGATGACGTTCTCATCGCGCTTAATATCGGCGGCGACGACTACATCAAGAAGCCCTACACGTTAAGCATCCTGCTTGCCAAGGTTAAGACTATCCTTGCGCGCTACGAGAAGGCTGCCTCGCAGGTTGCCCAAACATCAGGGAACGCTCCTGTTGCACCGTCTTATAACATCTCGCAGGACATAACACTTGATACCAATACGCATAAGCTCATGGTCAGAGGCGTGGCGCAGAGCCTTAAGGACATGGAGTACAAGCTCCTTTTGTATCTGATCGTGAACCGCGGCCGTGTTGTTACCAAGGACGAACTTCTTAAGAACGTCTGGGAGGACGAGTTCACGGGCGAGGGTACCATCGCTGTCCATATAAGACATTTAAGAGAGAAGACTGAGGACGATCCCAAGGATCCGAAGATCATAAAGACCATATGGGGAGTCGGGTATATTCTCGATGCGTAGATCCTATAAGATAATCGTTATCGTTGCCTGTCTTTATATTGTCGGGATAATCGCTTTCGCGGTCTTGAGCGGACGGCAGATCGGAAGCTCATCCGTAAGCGAGCAGGATGTTCTGCTTCTTAATGACATTGCCTATACCGCTCAGGAGAACTGGGGTTCTCTTGATGTTTTGGATGAAGTCAGCAGTGGTAAGGATTTTGTAGTAACGGATACCATAGGTGGTGTTGTTTACGATTCGCGCGGCGGCTCCGGCGATTCTGTTACGGTGCAGTCCGCTATCAAGAACCGCTATCCGTATGCAGGCATCATGAACGGAGAACGAGTCCTGGGTTACGTGATCCTGATCGACGATGGTGCGGCCATATATAACAACATGCGCATGACGCTTGTCATCTGCCTTGCTGTTGCCGGACTCCTGATAATTCTCGGCGCTTTTGTACTTGTTACTTACATAAACACAAATCTTATCCTGCCGTTTAAACAAATGGAGAGCTTCGCGCAGAAGGTCGCGGAGGGTAATCTCGACGAACCTCTGACCATGGACCGCGAGAATGTCTTCGGTAAGTTCTCCGAGAGCTTCGACATCATGCGCGAGGAGCTTAAGGTGTCACGCGAGAGGGAGCTTGCCTTGCAGAGGAAAGAGCGCGAACTGGTCGCTTCATTAAGTCACGATCTTAAGACTCCCATTACGGGTATCAAATTAACAACAGAGCTTCTTAAAGCAAAGCATGAGATGAATGCTTCTGCCGACGATCCCGAGATAGAGAAGCTTGATAACATCTGGCAGAAGGCTGATGAGATAGATAATCTTGTGTCTGACCTGTTCTCTTCGACGCTTGATGACCTTGGTGAGTTTAAGGTCAATTGCCGCGATGAGGAGTCGGCTGTTATTACACAGATCATAAAGCGCTACGATGACAGATCGCTGGTCACGGAAGGCGAGCGTCCGGACGTTCTTATCAATGTTGATGTGAAGCGCTTAAGTCAGGTAATAGGAAACATAATTACCAATTCATATAAATATGCCGGCACGAAGATAGATGTAAATTATCAGTTGGTCGACGGTTTCCTTGAGATGAAGATAAGAGACTACGGCCCGGGTGTACCTGAGGATGAATTAAGTCTTATCGCGAATAAATTCTATAGAGGAAAGAACTGGCGCGAGAGCGCTCAGGACGGCAACGGCTTAGGTCTTTATATCGCGAAGACATTAATGGATAAGATGGACGGCGAACTGATCCCGGAAAGCCGCGACGGCTTCATTATTACTCTCCTTATTCCCTTGAGTTAAGAAATCACCGGCAATAATCCCACTTATTCGTTTAAACCCCGGTGTTTACGGCATTTTGGTGTCTCACACCCCCTTTTTTGTCCCATTTTTATTCAAACGGTGGAAAACCTTTTGGCAACCGTAGAGAATGATAGTGGAATAGGGGGAGGAGAAATATGAAACTTGAATATACAAATACATACCTATCCTTGAAGCTTAAATGTGTAAACAGAAAGCTTAAGAATGAGCCGGTTTATTATCTCAACAAACGGAAAGATAAACCTGTAATCAGATATTACGACAATGGGAAACGTCACGAGATACAATCGTCATCTCCAAGATTCAAAGATGTTGAAAGAGTATATCTGGATACACAAAACCTCAGAATGATTAAGAAGCAGCTTGAGTCGGTTCCCGGTGTGAATCCGTCGGTCAAAATACGAACGGATATTGTTCCTGTTATCAGTCACGATTTATATTCGAGAATGATACCCAAAACGGACAATTCAGATGGCAATCACCCGTATCAACACAAACAGTTTTATATGCGTTCAAGGTTTGAGGTTGCGATGGCCGGTGTTTTGGACAGCCTTGATCTTGAATATAAATACGAACCGACAATCATACTTAACGGATATCAGGTAAGTCCGGATTTTGTAGTATATCTTCCTGAGTTTGACTGCTGTATCATTGTCGAATGTGAAGGTATGACCGACGAAGTGAGTTATGTTAACAGAAATGGTGTTAAGTTCGCCGAGTATTTGTATGCGGGCCTTGTCTTCGGAATGACTCTTGTGGTTTTGCAAGGTGACAGAACACATATGCCGTCTCCGGAGCTGATGAGGAATGCAGTTGTATCTGCGATTAACGTTTTATCGTCGCATTACGCACTGGGCGTCGATTGATTCACTTTTTTGTCATCCAAAATGATTGAATTGGTGAATCAATTAGTGAAAAATGGCCTATTTTCACCATATCATTCACCAACTTGACTCAAAAAGTGAACGATTTGGTGAATCGTCACGGACCAATTAAGAATTTGATAAGAATTTGATAGTACTTCGGCAAAGAAGTCGTTGACGGAAAAATCTATACTCCAAGCATAAAGTTCAAAAACTATATGGGGAGATAAACATGACAAATTCAATTCTAAGAACCGAGAAGCTTTGTAAATCATTCTCGAACGGCGGCGTACAGCAGCACGTTATCAAGAACCTCGACATGGAAATAAGGGAAGGTGACTTCACGGTCATCATGGGTTCATCAGGATCGGGTAAGTCGACACTTCTTTATGCGTTATCCGGAATGGATAAGCCCTCGATGGGCAAGGTCATCTTCGACGGGACCGAGATCCAGGATATGAACAACGATGAGCTCGCGGTCTTTAGAAGAGGCAACTGCGGCTTCGTATTCCAGAGCATCTATCTTCTTGAGAATCAGACAGTGCTGGATAATGTCTTAACAGGCGCTCTCATCGTTCAGAAGAACTCGCCGGAGCTCGTTAACAAGGCGAAGGAACTTCTTAGGAAGACAGGTCTTAACGAGGAAGCGTGGAGCAAGTATCCGAGCCAACTTTCGGGTGGTGAAGCACAGAGAGTCGGCATCGTAAGAGCGGTGATCAACGATCCAAGGATCCTCTTCGCCGATGAGCCGACAGGTCAGTTAAACTCCGCATCGAGCCGCGATGTACTTGATATCTTTACCCAGATTCACAAGAACGGTCAGAGCATCGTCATGGTTACGCATGACTTGAAGACAGCGCTTCGCGGTACACGAGTCCTCTACTTAAGAGACGGCGGCGTTGTAGGTGACTATAAGATGCCGAACTTCGGTGAGGATGACATCAAGGAAAGAAGAAATAACCTGAATTCGTTCCTCGAGGATATGGGGTGGTAATGATGGGAAAGATATTAAGACTTTCGCTTTTTAACTTAAGAAAGAATAAGAAGGAAGCGGTAGCGATCGCATTTCTTACTCTTGTCTCCACGATGATGTTCGGCATCTTCGCGATCAATCTAAGCAAAGTAAGCAATGCCTTCGACGAAAGCTTCGCACAAAGCGGCTCTGTGGATACATTCATCATGATCCCCGATAATGATTACCGTGAGGCATATCGCGATATCCTCGAAGAGGATTACGGCTTTGAAGATGTCAGAAACGGACATATGCTCTTCGGATTGGCAACCGGTGTTCTTCGCGATGGAGATAAGATCGCGTATAACTTTACATTCCTTACAGAGGCTGAGAATCAGAAGATAGATGACGGCAATATCATCGAAGGAATGCCTGATGAGCAGATCGAATCTCTGGATCACTGGATAATCCTGCCTTCATTCTTCAAATATAACCTGGGATACGAATTAGGTGAGGACTTCACGACCGTTGTCGGAGGAAGACAGTATCCGTTCACAGTTGCAGGCTTTTATAATTCAGGTCTGTCGAATGAATCCGGTATGCTCTTCAAGGCCATTATCTCACCTGAAGATTACAGGCTTCTGACGCCTGTATATACAGAATCGGTATTCCTTTCCTTTAATGCTGGTGATGACTTTAATTACAGGGAATACTTCACAAGGTGTATGGATGAATCCGGTGACAGCTTTGAAGGATACGCGTTTCCCAAAGAAGAAGAGAAAGCTAATGAGACCAATTTTCTTAATATGTTTCTTTACATGAGCATCATACTCTCGCTCATTACCTTCGTAGCATCGATCTTCATGGTAAGAAATAAGATCAGATCCGATATCGAAGATCAGATGGAGAGGATCGGTGTGCTCGAGGCACTGGGCTATAAGGGCAAAGAGATATCCCTATCGTATGTGTTCGAGTATGTGGTCTCCAGCGGTATCGGAGGCATCATCGGCGGCATCATCGCACTTATGGCAACTCCGTTCATGAATAACATAATAAGCGTCATGCTCGGCCGTGAAGTATTATCTTCCGCGAAGATTTACATGGTGGTGCCGGTGGTTATCGGTGTTATCGGGCTGATACTCATCTTCGCCCTTAACAAGGCGCGTATGGTAAAGCAGTTTCCTCCTGTTGTAGCTTTTCGCCGGGGGATACGCACACATAACTTCAAGCGCAATGTGCTCCCTCTTACCAAGGCCGGAAAGAGCATCAACAGAAGGCTCGGGTTTAAGGACAGCATCAGGAATATAAGAACGGGTGCAGGTGTCGGGCTTTGCATCTTCCTCGCGGGAACCACGCTGCTGTTTTGCATGTTTACTTTCGTAATGTTCTTTAACGGTTCCGACGGACTGGTGAAGATCATGGGGATGGAGATATCTGATGATATCATCACTATAAATGAGGGCGTTGATCCTTATGCTTTAAGTGAAGAACTCCTGGAGTTGCCCGAGGTAAGAATGACACGGGTAACTTACAACTATCCGACCTTCCGTGTTGACGGACAAAAAGAGGGGGTAGTCTTCTCTTACGATGAGTATACCGATATGGAATATATCATCCCTATGGAAGGAAGATATCCGCAGCACGATAACGAGGTGATGATCTCACTTAGAAGAAGCAGGGATTATGATCTTAGTATCGGTGATACGATCGTTATTGATAACAATGGCGTGAAGACGAGTTACATCATCACGGGTGTCGTAGGCGCCATGAGCAACAACCAGATGAATCTATACATGACGACCGAAGGTTTCCGGAGGGCAAACGGAAGTGCTATGCCGGACTGCGTTGAGATCTATCTTGAAGATGGAGTTAACAGAGAAGAATTCGAGAGCAAGCTCATCTCAATATATGGTCAGAGCGCGGAAACTGCAATGTCGGGGGATGATGCCGGAGGAACGCTTGAAGAGAGGATACAGGCAGCTGCTTCCGAGAAGATCGCGGTCCTGATGTCAACTTACGGCGTAACGAGTGTAGATTATGCGGTGCGTGTAGGCGATCAGCTTATTACCGGCAACAGCAGACAGTTTGTCATGAAGGAGCTGCAGTCTTATCACGATCTGGTTAAATCTCAGTTGGATCCGATAGCAAATATCACCAGGATGTTTACGGGTGTCGGAGCCGTCGCGATAGGTGTGGTTGTCGCTGTAATCCTCGGCATCATCGCTTCCTCGAATGTTAAGAAGAGAAGAAAAGACTTGGGCATTATGAAGAGTCTCGGGTATTCATCTAAAGATCTCATGACGCAGATCGCGATAAGCATCATGCCGGTGACGATAGCAGCTGTTATCCTGGCGTCCGCTGCAGCGATCGTGATCAACAAGGTGTTCTGGTTCGAGTTGTTCGGTGCGTATATGAAGACGAATATTCCGGTTCTGATGCTAACGGATCTGGCGATCATCGCGTTCACATTCGTAATGACTTATATAGGAGCAGGCAAGATCAGGAAGATATCAGTTAACGAGCTGATGACAGAGTAAGGGGTGGATCGTATGAAGAGAATAACAAAGAGTATATTGGCATCGATTCTGGCATTCGGTGTGATGGGAGGAAGCCTCGCGGCTGATTCCGTTGAAGGCAATGATGCGTCGTCTCAGCCTTCTGAAGGAGCGTCTGATGAGAGGATCTACGGCGTGGGTTCCGTAAGCAAAGTCTATGTGACGGCGGCGGTCATGCAGCTTGTAGATCAGGGCCTTGTGGAGCTTGATGAACCGGTCACGACTTATATCCCTGACTTTACGATGGCTGATGAAAGATATACAGATATCACGGTCAGGATGCTTATGGATCACACTTCGGGAATAATGGGTTCAGCCAATAGAAATATGGTCCTGTATGATGATAATTACGATGAGAATTGTCTTGAGACCCTTTCAGGCCAGCGCCTGATCCATGCGCCCGGCGAATATGCAGCATACTGTAATAACGGATTTGATCTTCTCGAGGTAATAGTCGAGAACGTGACCGGAATGGATTACACCGAGTATGTAGTGCAGTATATCGCAGCTCCCGTCGGTGCAACACATACAGGTTCGCCGCTGACACTTTACGGAAACGAGCTTAATGCACCCGTTACTTTCGAAGGTAATATACCTTACGATTACGACTATTGTATGACGATAGGCGCCGGCGGAATCTACGCGACTGCGTCGGATGTTGCTAACTTCGGAAGTGCCTTCTTTACCGGAAATGATGTGCTCTTGTCCCAGGAGTCGCAGGATGCGATGGCAACAAGGTGGAATGATGAAGGTGAGAATACCGATATCTACGAGGATGCTAACGGCTTGGGCTGGGACTACGTCGAGAGCCTTGCTTACGAGCAGGCAGGAGTTACGGTCCTTGGAAAGGGCGGAGATATAACGAACCAGCATGCGCACCTGCTGGTAGCTCCGGATCAGGAGATCTCAGTTGCCGTGCTGTCTTCGGGTGGGACTTCCGGTTACAACCAGCTCGTCGCAGAGGCGATACTTGATGTTGTTCTCGAGGAGCAGGGGATCGTGATCGATCACGATACTGAACGTGAATATGAGTTTGCTGATGAAGTGCCGGAAGAATATCTCGCTTATGAAGGCTTCTACGTTTTCAATTCCTATTATGGTCCCTCATATGCTTATCTGTCTTTTGATGACGGAATGATACATGTTCAGCATCTGGACTTCGGTTCCCAAAAGACAGATGATTACCGCGTCACGGTCGACGGAAGTCTTGTAAGTGTGGATGAGAACGGTGTGCCTACGGTTGATTGCTATGAAGGAAGGTTCGTGGAACAGGGCGGACACGTGTATATCGCCTTAGAATCAAGCTCCGAGGTACCGGGTCTTGGTACGAATACTTATTGCCAGTACGCAGCAGAGCGCGTCGATCCTAATCCCGTAAGTGAAGAGGTACTCTCATCATGTCAGGAGATTATCGGAAGAGAAATGGTCATCTGTAACGAGAGATATTCTTCGACTGATTATGACAGACCTTTTGGCTGCATCTATATGATCGACGGGCTCCCGGGATATATCTATGCTTTGACGGGAATGGGAGGAAGACCTTTACAGATTGTAGACGAGACTCATGCAGTTGCCTTTACGACGATGCCCGGAAGCGCGAACCGCGATATGATCGATGCCGAGATTATAAATGAGACTTTAGCTGACGGGACATCAGTTGCGATGTTTACAACATCGATGGGGTTAAACTACCGCTTCGTTGATGAGCTGCCCGTATTCGACAACAGCATCACGGAGGTGGAGCTTCATGATGACGAGCCTCAGTGGTTCGTGATCGGCGATGAGGTCGCAGGAAGCACCATCACTGCCAACTGCCCGGATGATGCCGTCATCTATGTATATAACAAGTATCACGAGGTTGTTTATTCAACACACATGACAGGCGCTTCCGATCTCATTCCTCTGCCTTCAGGCGGATACATCATGTTTGCGGGTCTGACGGGAGAAAGCATCGGGATAAGTTAAGCAAAACCGGCGGAGTATATGCAGGATGCTACGTAAGTCTTATCTGTTTACCTCGTAAAGGTAATAGACGGCATTATCGATTGGAAGTGTGCCCGTGAATGTTGACTCGATAGTCGCTTCATCTATGAGTGTATATCCGTCAAATTCCGGGCACTCGTTTCTTGTGATGATGAAGTGCGTGTCGCGGTTGCTTATGGCATTAAGCTGGTCTTCGAGTCTGAAGACGTCATCATAGTACATACAGTAGTGACAGATGAATGGAAGTGTATCCGTTACCATGTAGAATCCTCCGTCGAGGAAACGGTAATTGATAAGTGTCTTATCTTCACTTTGGCTGATGTACTGCGCGAACTTATACTGCGGGATATTGCTCCTGGGCGTCAGGATGAAGTAAGTATTTTCCGACCTGAAGAATGCTGCCGGAATTGATGCAAGACAAAGTATGACTGCAATGATGTAAACGGGAGTCCGTGCGCGCGCCTCTCTCGCAAGATCGTTAAGAAGAAGTGCGAGCGGCACCGCTATCATCGCTGCGAAAGCGTAGAAAATGATCGCGTAGTAGCGGATGGTATAGCCGCCGATGTAAACACCGACGAGGGAGCCGCAGGCAAGCGACATGAGGAAAGAATACGCACCGCCTTTTCGGCCTGTAAGTGCAAAGCCCAAGAATCCCAGGAATATCAAAGCGAATATGAGCAGGTCGCAGTTCGCGAAGAAGAAGATAAACGTGAACGCAAGCCTTACGGCGAGAGGGAGCGCCTCCTCACTCTTGGATTCGGCATATACAACGAAGTTATCAAGGAAGTAGCCGTTAATAAGATCGGGAACGGCGCGGTTAACGAGGAAGTATACGAAAACCGGAATCGCTATCGCGATGAAACCCGCGATAAATGCAAGTGCGAGTTTACCTAACATCGGGTAATTTCTGCGCCTTATCATCTTAACCGTGATCCAGATAACGAAGCCCAAGAAGATACCGCACATGGTGTATTTGGACCAGAAGACAAAGCCTGTAAGAAGGCCAATGATGCCCGCCTCCTTTATGTTAGGCATGCGCCCTTCTCTTAATGCTTTAAGACCGATGTAAGTCGTTGCCGCATAGAAGGGCAGCATTAGCTCTTCGGCACTGTCACCCTGGAAGAATGCGCTTCCTGAGAAAAGGATGAACGGCAACGCTGCCACCAGAAGATCAGTGGTGACGGACGGCCTGGAATAAAGAAGGATTATCTTGTG
>JAGDCV010000027.1 GCA_017958365.1 Clostridiales bacterium | reverse complement strand
TTAATGTAATCACAAAGCAAACACCCGGCCGCGATCAACACAAAACTTATCGCGAATCTTAGTCTTCTTAGAAGGAAACTTCTTAAAGCGGTGTAGCTTACCGTGGGAAGCCTCGTCGGATCACTTAAGTTCTTCGATGAGATTATAAAGTCCCTGCCCCTTATCTTGCTTACGATAAACGATATGAAGATCAAAAGGATAGAGGCAATAAGTATTCTTAACCCCTTGCTGTGTGCGCCCGTCAGTTTCTCGATAACTGTGGTGATAACGATTCCCGCATATGAAGTAATAAGCGCACATGTAAGAGGCACGAATACTTCAGATGACGGCTCGACAATAATGAAATCGCTCGCCTTAACAAACTCACCGTTAAGAAAATCAATCTCGTTGAAGCCCTTCTCCGTAAGTTTGCTCTTCTTGACCTTCTCAGACGATGTTATGGCAAAGCACGTAAGGCCGCCTGATATGAACACCAGCCCTTCAAGCGATATCTTGTCCTTCAGGAATATCCCCGCGACCACGGCAGGAATCAGATTAATTACAACATCCACAGGCAGCATGTCGGGATTCTCGAAGAACCTGAACGTAAATGTCCACAGAAGGATCATTACTACACTCACGCCGAGCGACAATAACATCGACAGGACAAAAGCACTCCTGTCTCCTGCAAAAGACGGTACCATGAGGCAGATGCCCACGATGGCATAAGCGGTAAAGAGCGAAGACCTGGTACTTAAGTAATCAGCACCAAGTAAAGATCTTTCTTTTATCATCTTGTTTACGCTATTGATCTCGCTCATGTTATGCCATCCAGTTAAGATAGTCCTTAAGGAACTTATATGAAGTATTTATCGCCGTTACTATATCAGATGTGCGCATAAAGTGATCCGGTATGCCATCGATAAATGTGTTTATCTCCGACATCGGAAGACCGTCTATGCTGTCGGCATCAAACGTGGAATCACCCGTTCTGACGCCATCCTCACTTCCGATCGCGGTCACTGCCAGTTCTTCACCGCCTTCCACGGAAGATGAATCGAAGTCAGAGTAATCTGTCATGTCGCCCGTCACTCTCTGCCTTAAGTTAAGATAGCCTCCCTCGGGATTCAAGAACACACTCGGATAGTCGTCAAAAGAGAATACGATAAAGCCGTCATCATTAACGACACCCAAGGACTCGAAGTCCCCTTCGAAAAGCCCCTCAACTACTTCCTGCAGCCCTGCAAAGTAATCATCTTTGTCAAAGCCTGCTCTCGAGTTCTCTATGCATTCGACACAAAGGTTATAGAACGTTCTGATATTAACGGTTACGCCATCGATGATATCCGTTGTACCGTCGGACTTCATCGCAAGAAGATCCGGGTTCTGAACATCCATCAGTGCATGGCAGAGTATATAAGACTGCGATGCCCAGTTAAGGCCCTGAACAGAGTAGACACCGTCGAGTGAAGACTGTCTTCTGTTCTTAATGTTCATGTCCGTATTGAAAGCGTCCCACTGTACAAGAGTAATGACACCATTCTCGACCGTCATCTCAACATAGTCGATATAACCTGATGCGTCATCACCCAGAGTCTGAGCATAGTAAACGCCGTCGTTAAGGTCCGCAAGTCTTGGCATATCCGCCGTATCCGCATCAGTTGAATCACCTTCCGTACCGTAAGAAACCGGTATCTGCCTGTGTATCGTCTGTTCGAGGATAACCGAGATATCCTCATCGGTAATTGAAGAGGTGTAATCGTCGTTTCTGGCTCTTGTCATGCCGGTAAGCTGGGCCGTGTTGTAATCGATTCCGATAAGAAGCTTTAACGGGTTACCCGTTCCGTGATCGGTCACTTCGATCTCGAATACATAACCTATCGGAGCACCGTTCGCATCAACGCCTTCATACACCGCGTCGATACCGCTGTATCCCGCGATCAACGGGCTTACGACCTCCTGGTAGGAATCAGCACGTAAGACCTCAGTAAACTCGTTCCTGTACGTTTCCTGCATGCGGTCGTATTCCATTCCTCTCGTGGATAATATGCCCATGAGAAGCACGAAGAAACTCAACACCGCGATGATGATCCCTTCAATGGTAAACTTCAAAACATCATTACGACTCAGCACGCAGTTTGTCCTCCGTGTAAGCTTTCATAATGGTTCCGGCATATCTTATGACTCCCGTAAGAACGGCAGTAAGGATATAAGGAACTAAGATGACATCTATGCCGTTTGTCTTAAATGACATAAGGAACGTTAACGCAGCGCACATAACGGCTTCTAGCATCGCCATCGGCCCGAACGCAAGGAAACTTCCCTCGTCACTTATGAGGAATGCCACCTGGAACAGAACACCTGACGTAAGTATGAATACAAAAGCATCTGATGTACCGTTAACACTGTCTTTGATGATAAGAAGTATCACGAGTGCCACGATATACGCAAGGGGCACGTAGAACCTGAATGTCTTCTTCCATATCATGTAGATCAGTCCTGCAACGATAAGCATCGCACACGATACGCCGATGAAAGACGGATACTTACCGACGATGAGCTCGGAGATATGGAATCTCGTAAGGTCCACTCCTTCAAATCCTTCGGAACCGAAGATAAGACTTCTCAGATAGAATCTGTCTTCCGCAGGCATCGCGAAAGCAGTCTCGTTAACAGGAAAAAGTATTCTTATGAATATCCTTCCTCCGGCAGCAGGCAGGATGAACTCCGAACCTCTTCCACCCGACAACTGTCTTATGATGACAGAACCGAACAATACACCCGTAAATGCTATGTAAAGAGGCGTATCCGGGGGCAGCAAAAGAGCTATCAGAGCACCGTTAAAGAACGAACTTAAGTCTCTTGGCTGATGCATATGCCTGACAGCAGTACAGATCTCATCTAGGATAAAGAACATTGCGGCGCAAAACGCCACGAGAATAAGTGCTCTTAACCCGTAGAAAACAACAGATGCAACGATCACAGGAAACAGCGCGAGAAGCCTTACCGTGGATATGTAAGTAAGATTCCTCTCTGTCTTTATGTAAGGCGCGCCCTGACGTACTATCATCTGTTCTCCCACCCTTCAAAAGGCAAAGTGAGAGTGTCGTCGGTCTTCTTCATGCTCTCGGAAACCTTGACGCTGTCCGCAGACAGCAAAGTGATGTCGTCAAGCCATCTTCTGTCGCCGACGCTTGAGTACGGGAAGCGCACTGCTTTTCGCTTTTGTGAGGCATACTCACTGATAACGGTTGCAAGATTAAGGTACGAAGGGCACACGTAAGAGCACGCACCGCAGCCGATGCAACGGTCTGCATGGATCTTGTCCGCAGCCTTCTCCCTGCCTGCACCGATAAGGCTGTAGAGCATGTTAGGCTCGAGGCTCATCGGACAAGCATCCTGGCATCTTCCGCACAAGGAGCAGGGTGCTCTTAGATCCTCCTGCCTCGTGATGACGCATATACCTGATGTCGTCTTGATTATCGGTGTGTTATCGGGATCCGGAAGTTCGATGCCCGTGAGGCAGTTGCCCCATATTATCCTCTTTGACGTGCTTGAGATACCGTTTACGTTCTCGAACAACTCGCTTACGGGAGTACCTATCGGCGCCACTACATTGTGCTTGATACCGTCTTCGGTACTGATGCTTATGACGCGTGATACCAAAGGCATGCTCTCTGCGATCGCATTCCAGCACGCATATATGGTAGAGCAGTTAAACATGACCGCCTTGCAGATATCCTCAAGGCATTCGCCCTCTTCTAGATTGACATCGTAAAGAGCCTTCGCAACCATGCGGTAGTAACCCTGCGGGAATCTTTGCTTAAGATAAACGAAATTAAAAACATATCCCGAATACTGTGTCGAGGTCCTCTCCATCGCATTACGTAATGTCGAGATCTCGTACTTGTGGTCCTTCGATATCAGGATATTTATGACGTGTACGCCGCATGCGCCTGCCAAAGCAACGGCACCCATGATGACGTAATCAGCATACTCGCTGATAGTAAGGTAATCTGAAGCTGCATAAGGCTCACTTTGAAGGCAGTTGATAAGAAGCTCTTTTACCTTGAGCCTCTTTGCACGGTTTACCTTAACAACGGTAGGTATTCCTTCTCCGCCAAGTCCGACTATACCCGCATCACGGATTATGCCCATTACACTCGGGGCACTGATATTAACGTTATTTCTGGGTCTTACCGAAGGGTGATAAGTTCTCTTCCTGTCGCCTTCTATGAAGACAGCATCACATCTGACGCCGTCAGGAAGAACTATCGGCTTTATGTCTTTTACGGTTCCTGAGATTCCGCTGTGGACCGGAACCGCCATCGTTCCGGGAGTCGGAGCACCTATGCACTGGCCTATCGTAACCTGCTCACCGACCTTAACTACGGGAACACAATTCACGCCATAATGCTGACGCATCGGGAGGATTATCCTTCTCGGATAGATCCTCTCGAGCATAACATCACGGTCAAAAGACGAACGTTTGGAAAAGTCCAGATCGTTGTCGCTGCCAAATCCTTTATAAAACGAATAGACGTGCCTGCCTGCAAGCATAGGCCGACTTAATCGGTATAGCCCTCAAGGCGCTTGGCATAAGAAGATCTTCCGAGCTTTCTTATAGCCTTAGCCTCAATCTGTCTGATTCTCTCTCTTGTAACGCCCAGGCTTCTGCCAACTTCTTCAAGTGTTCTCTGCTTATCGTCATCAAGACCGAATCTCAATCTTATAACCTTAGCCTCACGCTCTGTAAGAAGATCCAATACCTTGATGAGATCCTCTCTTAACAGATCCTTGGAAACCTCATCATCAGGTGATGTGTACTCTTCACTCGGGATGAAGTCAACGAGGTGTGAATCCTCTTCCTCACCGACCGGCTTATCAATTGAAACGGGATCCTGTGAGATCCTCTGGATGTCTCTGATCTTATCTACAGGCATGTTCATCTTCTCGGCAAGCTCATCGATCGTAGGCTCTCTTCCGAGATCCTGGATAAGCTGACGCTGCATACGTGTAAGCTTATTGATCGTCTCAACCATGTGAACGGGAATTCTGATGGTTCTTGCCTGGTCAGCGATAGCTCTTGTGATGGCCTGTCTGATCCACCATGTAGCATATGTGGAGAACTTAAAGCCCTTGGAATAATCGAACTTATCAACAGCCTTGATAAGACCGATGTTACCCTCCTGGATAAGATCGAGGAGGCTCAGGCCTCTGTTCATGTACTTCTTTGCAATGGAAACAACGAGACGCAGGTTGGACTCAACAAGAGTGTCCTTTGCATCCTTATCTCCGTCCTGCATCTTCTGAGCAAGATCTCTTTCCTGATCGGCATTAAGGAGAGGGATCTTACCTATCTCCTTAAGGTACATACGTACGGAATCATCAACGCTTATCTCTTCGGAAGAAGAAACAGCGCCGTCATCAACCGCATCCTCATCGTCATCAGCATCAGGAACGATCTTTATCTTTGCAGCCTGAAGCTTTGCAAGGAGTCTCTCTGAAGTCTCGGGAGAAACATCCTTCTCCACCATCAACAGATCGAACTCACCTTCAGTAATGGAATTATCTCTTCCTGAAGCCATGAGCTTCAACTGAGAGATCAATCCGCTTATGTCTTCTCCTGAATCAGATGTTTCAGGAGCAACTATTGTTTCCTCGATAACGTCCTCCTTGGCAGCCTTCTTGGAAGTCTTTGCAGTCTTGGAAGACTTTGAAGTCTTGGCAGGCTTAGCCTCAACCTTCTCTACGGGAGCCTTAGCTGAAGCTGTCTTCTTGGCAGGAGCTGCCTTCTTTGCGGGTGCTTCCTTCTTAGCAGGTGCCGCTTTCTTAGCGGGAGCTGCCTTCTTTGCAGGAGCTGCCTTCTTTGCAGGAGCTGCCTTCTTAGC
>JAGDCV010000026.1 GCA_017958365.1 Clostridiales bacterium | reverse complement strand
CCTGTCCCTCGTAACCTTTGCAAGTATTGATGCTGCCGCAATTGAATTGGAATTGGCGTCTCCCTGTATGAGAGGCACAACGATGTCGACCCCGGTCTTATCAAGTTTCACGGCGTCAATAAGAAGAACGTCCGCCTTGAATCCTTTCTTCTCAAGACCCGCTACACAGTTTCTCATTGCCTTCTTCGTAGCCTCAAGGATATTGATCTCATCTATGACCTGAGCTTCCTCACGGCAAATCTCATAACAAAGAGCTTTCTCAATGATCTCATCATATAAAGCATCTCTTTTCTTTGCCGATAGTTTCTTAGAATCATCAAGACCTAATATCTTAACTTCAGGATCAAGAATGCACGCGGCTGCAACAACAGGTCCCGCAAGCGGTCCTCTTCCGGCTTCGTCGATACCTGCTATGTTGATAAAACCCTGATGAAGATACTGATCCTCGTATTTACTTAAATCCTTATACTTTGCTTCCAACTGTTCCGCAGTAAGTCTTGGCATGAATTATACCTTTGCTTTCTCGAATGTGATCCTGCCGATCCTGCCTGATTTAAGGTCATCGATAAGAAGCCTTGCGAAACGCTCCTCATCAACACGACCGCCGCTCATGATGCATCCCTTCTTCTTACCCATAAGAAGGAATCTGTCATAAGGATCACTTATATCATCGTAATTACCATATCTTTCTTCCATTAAGGAAGGATACATATCCCAAAGAAGATTAGCGGCATCGTAAGCAACTTCAACCATATCGGTTACTTCAGCCTTAACGGCACCTGTAGCCGCAAGAATAACCTGTGACTTACGGGTTCCAAGCTTAGGCCAGAGGACGCCCGGCATGTCCATGAGTTCGAGTCTTCCGCCTGTAGGTATCCACTTAGGCTGTCTTGTAACGCCCGGGCGGTCACCCGTTACTGCAGCTTTCTTTCCTGCAAGAGAGTTGATCAGGGTCGACTTACCGGTATTAGGGACACCTACGACCATGACTCTTACGGGTCTTCCGGTTCTTCCCTTGGATGCGGCCTTATCAAGAGTTTCCTTCATAAGGTCCATTGTGATATCCGTAAGTTTGCTTATGCTTTTCTTATCTACGGCTTCCAGGGCAACGGCTGCAGAACCTTCACTTCTTAACTTATCTACCCACTTATTCGTCTCGTTCGGGTCGGCAAGATCAGATTTATTAAGGATTACTATTCTTTTCTTGTCTCCGATTATCTTGGATAATTCCGGATTGCGGCTCGAGAAAGGAATCCTCGCATCGCATGTCTCATAAACAAGATCTACAAGTTTAAGTTTGTCCGAAGTATCATTAAGGGCCTTACGCATGTGGCCCGGAAACCAGTTTATATCCTGTGCCATGAAACTATCTTACCATATTTGAATAATTGATAACTCTCGCCGCGTTGGTAATGAGCTGTTCCCTCGTTACCCTTCCGTCCTTAACGGCTGACAGCACTACGTCATAGTCGGGCTTTCCTCCCGGCATGAACAGATCTCCGCCGGCGTTTACGACCTTCCAGGCCTCCGGTGCCGGATAAACCGAAGTCTTATCAACGGTTCCTCCGTTAACTATCCAGTCGGTCATTACTATTCCTTCAAATCCGAATTCATCACGGAGGATATTCCGGATCAAAGGTCCGGATTCAGATGTATGAGTTCCGTTAAGAAGATTATATGAAGTCATGACCGAAGCCGGAGAAGAATTCTTAACACATATCTCGAAGCCCTTAAGATAGATCTCTCTCATCGCTCTTTCGGAAACACGGCTGTTTGAATTGTACCTGTTGGTTTCCTGGTTATTGGCACAGAAATGTTTAATTGTAACACCGCACCCCTTATGTGCCTGAACTCCGTTTGTAATGGCAGCAGACATCATGCCGCTTATGAGAGGATCTTCAGAATAATACTCGAAGTTTCTTCCGCATCTTATGTCACGGTGAATATTCAAGGCAGGTGCAAGCCACAGATGAACTCCGAATCTTTCCATCTCGTCACCGACTATTTCACCGCATATCCGGGCGAAGGATGTATTCCAGCTTTGTGCTATAGCCGTACCGATGGGGATGGCGGTGCAGTACTGATGTCGGATCTGTTCTCCTTTACGCGGCTTATTGCCTGCGATCTTCATCAGAAGCAAACCTATCTTAGGAATGTATTCCTGCATGGTCTC
The DNA here is from genome assembly GCA_017958365.1 of Clostridiales bacterium. Classification (GTDB taxonomy): domain Bacteria; phylum Bacillota; class Clostridia; order Saccharofermentanales; family Saccharofermentanaceae; genus Saccharofermentans. The sequence continues at coordinate 675 of JAGDCV010000026.1, read as the reverse complement.
TGGAATGGAAAGCCCCAACGAGAGCACTTTGCCGTCGCGGACTATGTAATCTTTGGATATCCTGACGCCTGCGGGACCGTCGGCCATGACAACGGGTTTAATCCCTTTTTCTTTGAGAAGACCCGTGGTTTCACCTGCAGCACCTGCTACGCTCATCGAAGCATTGCCGATAACGCTTAAGAAACCTCCTTCAGGATCAAACCCGCCGACAACCAGATATGCAAGCTCCTCATCGGACAAACCTTCGGCAAATGATCTGTCGATATCGCAGGGCTTATCATAAGTTACTTCCTGTAAACTTATGGATGAACTGTCAAACTTTAAGTAATCGACATCAGAGATTTTATCGGTAATTGCTTCAGGCTTATAATCAACAAACCCGGGATCTCCCAACAGATTCTTAACCTTCCTGACTGTAACGGTTTCATCGATCTGTATCCCGCCGATCACTGTTGTATTCTTACTGCTCGTTCCAAGTCTTAAGACATACTTGCCTTCTTCGAGGACATAACGCTCGCAGGTCGGATCATATGAAGCTATGTCGCTTAAACAAAATGACAGATCGATCTTAGTGGTCTGTCCGGGACCGATCTCATCCGTCTTATTAAATGCAGCAAGGACCTGATAAGGCTGATCAAGTTTACCCTGTGGCAATGAAACATATAACTGCAAAGT
>JAGDCV010000025.1 GCA_017958365.1 Clostridiales bacterium | reverse complement strand
GGATAATATCATCAGAGTAGATTATGAAGTTGTATCCGGCGCTTACGCGGAAGCTACGCCTACACCTTACTATGAGCAGCCGCCCAGAGGACATGCGAATCCCGACGATGAGCCCCTTGAGCTTCCGAGAGGACCCATGAACCCCGACTGGGAGCCTACGCCTATTCCGCTCAACACCATGAATCCAATTCCCGAGCCTCCCATTCAGCAGATATACTTCCAGCCTGAATATGAGCCTGTATACACCACACCCGTACAGGTAGAGGAGACAAGGGTTGTATACGATATCGGTCTCGAAGTCGGAAGATATGCATTCATCGAGCCCGAAAAGATGACTTATGTTACAAGTTCTTCGAACACCAAGATCATCAATAAGCCCGAGCGCAATGACAGATGGGGTTTTAACTCTGATGAGTACTACGCACAGGCCAACAAACCCGGCGACGCAACACTTACATTTACAAATACGACAAACAACCATACAGAGGTATGGAATGTACATGTTTACAGCAGACCTCTTGATTTCGAAAGAAATTTGTATGTTGTTGAAACGCCCAAGGACAGAGACGGTTATATCACTCTGTATCTGAAGAACTTTGAGTATAAGCAGGAATGGTACTACGATTTCAAGTATACCTCCTCGAATACAAAGGTTGCTTATCTTGCCGGCGGCGACAGCAAGATGACCTATGCCCGCTTCTGCATTCCTAAGGGAACGGTAGGATCGACCGTTATCACTGTAAAGGATAAGTACGGCAACAGTGAGCAGGCAGTCATCCTTGTTCAGGGACCTAAGGCAGACGGACCCGCAAAGGGCGATGACAGCAAAAAGACCGATTTCTCCGCACTTACCGCAAAGCAGCAGAAGAAGGCTGTAAAGGCTGTAGAAGTTGATCTTGAGATCGCTTCCAACAAGACCGGCAAGATCACTCTTGAGTGGACAAATTCAGCTGACTTCAAGCTTGACGGATATCAGGTATATGTTTCTTCAAACAAGGGAAAGTCTTACAAGAAGGCTAAGACCATCAAGAAGGCATCTACAGTTAAGTTCAAGTACACAAAGGGCAAGGACGGCAAGACCTATTACTTCAAAGTCAGAGGCTACAAGAAGGTTAACGGCAAGACCGTTTACACCGAGTGGTCTAATGTAATGAAGGGTAAATTTTCCAAGTAAACAACCGAACAGTTGGCCATAACAAAAGCCCCGGGGCAATTACTGCTCCGGGGCTTTTATATAGTATTATATGAGGATGAGAAAAAATCAGGTACTCGAACGTCTGAGAACTTCGGCGCTCAGCGTAACAACCTTTGCGGGTGTGTCATCGCCTTCAATGCGGTCGAAGAGTGTGCGGGCTGCAACGCGGCCCATGTCATGGATCGGAAGAGCGATAGTTGAAAGCGGAGGATTCGAATACTTCGAAATTTCAATGTTCGAAAGTCCGATGACCGCTACCTGCTCGGGAACCTTCACTCCGAGATCGAAGAGGGTCCTTAAGACTCCGATAGCCATAAGATCGGAAGCTACGAAATAAGCATCGGGAAGAACCTTCTTCTCATATGCCTTGCGGATAACGCTTTCACAATGTTCCTCGTCCCAGTTGCTGGCGAGAACCCACTCGGGATTATACTCGAGATTGAAGCAGTGAAGAGCGGAATAGTAGCCGTTGTAACGGCGGCTGGTCTTCATATTCTCGGCAAAGCCGCCGATGAAGCCGATCCTCTTATATCCGCGGTCCATCAGGTGCTGGATAGCCATAAAAGCAGCGCCGTAATGGTCGTATGCGATATTGTCAATGTCAGTATGGTCTGTATCGATGCCTACTATATAAGGCGTCTGATTCTTAAGATACGTAAATGTTGAATCCTCGAGAGTGTTCATGATGATCACGCCGCTCACTGGATTCTGGAAGGTCGAGTAGAGCACCTTCGGATTCTCAAGCTCCTGATTTGTTCTGATAAAGGAGATCTCGTAACCCTTCTTCATAACGGCCTCTTCGAAGCCTGAAAGGATAGAGAGATAATAAGGATCGTTATACTTGCCGCCCTGAACGTTCAGGATGCAGCCGAACTTATGTGTGTTCTGCGTAACGATCTCAGGTCTGTGAACGTAACGCATCTGATCCTGTGAGGAAGTGGGAGCCTTGTAGCCGAGCTCGGCAACAGCCTTCCAGACACGTTCGATCGTTTCTTCCGTCATCTTGTATTTTGTATCGTGGTTCAAAACCCTCGATACGGTAGCGGCCGAGACATTAGCCAGCGCCGCGACATCTCGAATTGTGCTCATGGTAATCCTTTCCGGACGTTTTTATTCTATATTTTTATCTATAGCTTGCGCCATCTATTATTCTAACGATTCGTTTTGCGCATGTCAACGCAACAAGCCTAAATTTCGTTACGTGATTTTTCACAAAAATCGACGTAAGAAAATAGTAAAAATGACTATTGAACACAAAAGAAAGGAGTGTTATATTGTATAACGTAACAAGCGAAACAAAACACGAAACAAGCTTGTGGGGGAGAAATGAGTACTAAGTGGCTTTATAACGATCTTATAAATTATATGGGGATGCACAAACTCCCTAAAGGCCTCGAGGAGGCTTTTAAGGAGTATTCGCCTGTTTACGAAACAGAGTTGCTACCTCATGACTGTTACGAAAAACTCCTGGCGCCTTACGAATTGCCTTCAGATAAGAAGGAATTCCTCGATAAGGCTCTTGCAGCCGTAGAGGCAGATGAGAGAGTTTTATTTTTCTCACAATTCTTTGTATGGGACATGTGCTCGATGCGAAACAAGTATGACATCGACAACTACACCGAGCTCGTTCCCGAATGTCTGGGTCAGTACAACACGGCATACGCTTTTTTGATACTGCTTGCATGTGTTCCCGTTTCCGAGAAGGAGATGAAGCGCAGAGGAATTCCTTATGAATATTATGAGGACATTCCCCACAGGATGCTCAGGGACCAGCTGAGACGGTATAAGGAGACAGGCAGGATCGATGTGGAGGACATGCCCTGGAAGATGAACTTCTACACGCTGACGATCTTCCTGCTCGACAGATTCTTATTTATTCCTTACTGCCACGGTGAGCGGTTCAGGATGTACCGCAGCAATAAAACAGGTGATGTGATCGCTCTTAACGAGGCGGGATGCACGTACGACGCCGAGGGTCAGCTGCTCGACTGGGGCTTCCCCGAAGAGGAAGAGGGAGAAAGCGTCAGCGAGGAATACTCAGAGCGTCACGGTGCCGGAGATCCCGAGGTGAATGAAGACGGAAGGAAGAACGGCAACTACTACAGTCACAGGAAGGCTGAAAGCAGCGAGACTTTCGTTACAACGCTTGAAGAAACGGAAGACAGCATTACCGGATATTATATGAATCCTCTGGGATACACTGAGAATAAAAAGATCACTCTTGATAAGAAAGAGTACAAACTTGCGCTCGGCGAGAATGACTGGCTGATCGCACTGCACATCCCCGGAGGTGAGGGATACACGCCTGAGAGGATGCACAGCTCGATGGTGATGGCGTTGGATTTCTTCAAAAAGTATTATCCGGAGCTCGACATCAAGGGTTTCTGGAGCTCGAGCTGGCTGTATGACGAGAGGCTGAGACTTATCCTCGGTGACGGACGCAACATCACCAACTGCCAGAATCTCATGTACCGTTACAGCGACGGAGAGGACGGCTCGATGCTGTACGTTCACCTGTTTAAGGACATGAAGAATTCGCTAGAGGATTACGAGTGCAGTTCGACACTGCAGAAGGAAGCGAAGAGATATCTGCTCG
>JAGDCV010000024.1 GCA_017958365.1 Clostridiales bacterium | reverse complement strand
TGCAACGGCGCAGACACCGGAGTCCTTAGCTGCGCGGTACTCCATACCGGTTCCGATGATCGGAGCCTCAGGCTTGATAAGAGGAACTGCCTGACGCTGCATGTTCGAGCCCATGAGAGCACGGTTAGCGTCATCGTTTCCAAGGAACGGAATGAGTGATGTTGATACGGATACGAGCTGCTTAGGAGATACGTCCATGTAGTCAACCTGTGAAGGGTCAAGCTGCAGGAACTCATCCTTAAATCTGCAGACGATCTTCTTCTCAACGAACTTACCTGCATCGTCGAGCTCTTCGTTAGCCTGAGCGATGTAGTAGTTATCCTCTTCATCAGCTGTCATGTAAACAACGTCAGCTGTTACTACGCCCTTCTTCTTATCGTACTTTCTGTAAGGAGTCTCGATGAATCCGTACTTATTTACACGTGCATAAGTAGCAAGGGAAGTGATAAGACCGATGTTAGGTCCTTCAGGTGTCTCGATGGGACACATTCTTCCGTAGTGTGAAGAGTTGATATCACGAACTTCGAATGAAGCTCTGTCTCTGCTAAGACCGCCGGGTCCCAAAGCAGAAAGTCTTCTCTTATGTGTAAGCTCGGCAAGAGGGTTGCTCTGGTCACCGAACTGTGAAAGCTGTGATGAACCGAAGAACTCACGGAATGCAGCAGACAAAGGTCTTGTATTAACGAGCTGAGCAGCTGTGAGCTTATCGGACTCGTTCTCGTCGATAGTGGACATTCTCTCACGAATGTTCTTCTCGAGTCTTGCCATACCCTGACGCATCTGATTCTGGAGGAGCTCTCCTACAGATCTGATTCTTCTGTTACCCAGGTGGTCGATAACGTCGATCGTGCCGATACCGTGACGAAGTCCGATATAGTAGGAAACCATAGCGTAGATATCGTCAACTACGAGCGATCTGGGCATAAGCTCGTTTCTTCTCTCCTCGAGAGCGTACTGGAGCTCAGTAGCATACTCGCTCTTATCGTGCTCGGATCTGACCTCATCGATGATCTCACGAAGAACGCTTACGCGTACTCTCTCATTGATGGGAGTATTGGCGATATCGAAGTCCTTGATGTCCTTTGCAGCAAAGCTTGCACGGATGAACTTATCGCAGTCAACTCTTCCGTTACCTACAACGATAACGGTCTTATCCTCGTCGATTTCCTCGAGATCACCGACTCTTCTTACAGGATGAACCTTAACGGAATTGATGCCGGCATCCTCGATCTCTTTTGCAAGCTCTGTGGAGAACTTAACGCCCTTCTTGGCGATAACCTCACCGTCTGCCGTTACGACATTCTCAGCAGCGATGTGACCGATGATACGGTCGGAAAGACCGAGCTTCTTATTAATCTTATAGATACCTACTCTTGCAAGGTCGTACTTTCTGGGGTCGAAGTAAAGACCACTCAAGTGAGAGCCTGCAACCTCAGCGGAAGCGGGGTCACCGGGACGAACCTTGGAATAGAATGTAACGAGAGCGTCTGCTCTTGTATTACTTGTATCCTTCTCGAAAGTAGTGCGGATGCACTCCTCATCACCAAACATGTTAACGATTTCTTCGTTAGTCTCGAGGCCCAAAGCTCTCAAGAATGTGGTAAGAGGGAACTTACGGGTACGATCGACACGGACGCTCATTACGCCGTTCTCGTCTTCCTCGAGTTCAAGCCATGCACCTCTGTTGGGGATGATCTGTGAAGTATAAAGAATGGCATCTCTGTCCTTCTTACCTGCTTCACGACCAAAGTAAGCTCCCGGAGATCTTACGATCTGGGAAATAATAACTCTCTCGGCACCGTTAATAACGAATGTACCGTGATCCGTCATTATCGGGAAATCACCGACATAAGCCTCTTGTTCCTTGCTCTCGCCTGTCTCAGTATTACGGAGACGGAGCTTGATCTTCAACGGAGCTGCATAGTTGCTGTCCTTCTCATGACAGTCATCGAGCTCACAAACGGGATTGGTGGGATCGAATTCCTTATCGAGGAAATAGATCTCCCAGATTCCCTGAGAATCCGTAACCGGAGATACTTCCTGGAATATCTGCTGAATTCCCTCGTCGAGGAACCAGTTATAAGAATCCTTCTGGATCTCGATGAGATTAGGTACTTCGATTACTTCATTGATTCGGGAATAGGACTTGCGCTCGGTCTTGCCCTGTTTGACGGTATGAACCATTATCAAATCACCTCTTACACATGCTTCAGATGCGCCATCTGAGCGACTTTTAAGTGTGAAAACAGTCTCTGTAAGCACAAAATACTGTTTCCGTCAAGTGGATAGGCACAGTATGCCCCCACAATACGACGCATTAAAAGATTATACGCACGATGTCAAGAGTTGTCAATCAGAATTTTATCAGTATGAAAGTCTTCTGATCAGATCGTAAGCAATTGCGTAAGTAGGGTCTCCGGAAAGGATATCGTTGGACCAGCTGTTAACCATGCCGGTAACGAGCTGAGTTCTTGCCGTATACATCCACTCGGGTACGCTGTCCTCGAAGTAGTAGATCGTAACATATGAACTGTCCTCAGAAGGAAGAACCAAAGTATCGCCCTGTGCTCTGGCTGCATCAAAGAGCCATGCTCCGAGCTGAGCATCTCTGTCAGAAACAGGATACTCCTCTGTTCCCTCGAATCTTGAAGCAACAGTTCCGTCATTATATCCGCCCGTGATGATCTCGGAGAGAACATCGGTATTAGCCTTAACCGTATCGGCAAATGCAAGTGAATCCATGGGAGTTGCAACTAAGCCGTTTGCTCTGTTAACAACTTCCGTAAGTCCTGCTGCGATGCTCTCGGGTGTAGCATCAGCCTGTCTTGCTGCCTCATTATAAAGAGTAAGTGTTCTGTAAGTTACTGTAGCATCGTCTCTTGTATATCTGTTATCGAACAGGATTGCATAAGCACCGGACTCAGTCTCGATGACTGTGGTATCACCAACCTGGGTCTCAGCATTGAAGAGGAAGTCACTCAAGCCTTCCGTGATGGTGTCAGCGGAAGCGTTTGTGTAGCTTTCAGCGAATGTGGGGTTGAAGTCCTCGGAGAAACCTGCAAGCTCTGCGGTCTCCTCACCGATGATATCAACTACCAAAGCTGCGAAAGAATCTGAATCGGTAGCGTTATCTGCTACTTCGTTAGCATTGGCAACAGCCTCTGAGATATCGAAAGTACCGTCATCATTAGCCTCACCTGCGAAGAAGTAGTAGTTGAAGTCTACTCTCTCATAAACCGTAGGGTTAGCATCGTAAGCAGCCTGAAGCTCTTCCTCGGAAACCGTGAAGAGGAACTGTCTTATATAGTTCTCATATTCCTGTGTGAGAGTCTCTCTCTCGATGCACGATCTCATGACTCTTGAGGACATTCCGCTTCCGTAAAGAGCCTGGAAGTACTGTTCTGTGGATCTGAATCCGTAAAGAGTAGCTGTCTGTGAAGCAGAATCAATGCTCATCTGGGCATACCTCTGCGCACCTGAATGAGGCAGATATCCTCTCGCTTCAGCCTCCTCATTAACGATGGCAATGTTCATAAGCTCGTTAGCGGCACCGTCAAGAACGAGCTGACGGTATGTCTTGCCCGTTGTTGTGTCGTAAACGGTATCCATATCCATGCCGCCGTTAAGGATTCCGTAGTTATAGTAAGAATTCAATACCTGATAGTAATGGTAATTCGTCTCTGCAACAGAGAAGTTCTCTATAGTGCGGGTAACGCCGTTCTCGGTCTTGATGATCTTAACGCCTGTCATGACCTTAGGAAGAAGTCCTGAGATAAAAACAAAGTAACCGACAATAACGAGCGCAAATGCAACAACGATTGTAGTTACGATTGCCTTGCTCTTACGGGAAGCTCTGATTCCCTGATCCGCTCTCTTCTTCGAATTAGCCATTTTCTTTAAGCCCGCCTTTATAATGTATAAATATTTATATTAGTTTTCGCAAAAAACACAGATATTATAAGACCTTGACCTTAGTAATGCAACTTAAAGCCTTATTCTTTGTCTTCCTTGTCCTTCTGTTCCCCTTCATTCTCCTGATCTTCCTCAGGTATCACGTGTATGAGCACTTTCGAGATCCAGCGGTCTTTGACGTGGAGGACCTTGATGCTTAGGTTCTTGTACGTGATCACGGGCTTCTCGCGCTCCTCGGGAACCCTGTCGAGAAGCTGGATGACGAGGCCTGCGATGGTATCGTATTCCTCATCCTCGAATTCCATGTCGAGCATGCCCTCGAGATCCGAGAGTGTCGTATCGCCGGCGACGATCAGGTCACCGTTGGAAAGCTTGATGAGGTTCTGTCTTTCCTCCTCGTCAAACTCATCCGTGATGGAACCTACGATCTCCTCGAGCATGTCCTCGATGGTGCAGATGCCCATGGTTCCGCCGTACTCATCGACGATGACCGCTATCTGCATGCCGCCCGTCTTCATCTCGTGGAAAAGAGATGAGATCTTGCGGCTCTCGTGCACGATAAGGGGCTCTCTCATGATCTCCGACAGGTCGTAAGTCTCCTCGCTTACACCGAGAAGATCCTTAATGTGGAGTATTCCTATGATGTTGTCGATGGTTCCCGTGTAGATAGGTATCCTCGAGAATCTCTCCTCGGTCGCTACCTTTATTGCATCCTTGTATGTCGCATCGTCAGGGATAGCCACGATCTTTGTCCTGTGAGTCATGATCTCGGATACTTCCTTGTCATTGAACTCGAAGACGTTATCGATCATCTCCTTCTCAGCATCCTCGATATTGCCGCTCTCGGAACCGACGTCGACCATCATCCTGATCTCTTCCTCGGTTACTTCCTTATCGTTGGCATTGGGGTCGATCTTGATAAGACGGAGTATCGCATTCGTCGTTGCGGTAAGCGTCTTAACGAACGGATTGGTGATAAACCAGAATCCCCTTACGATGGCGTAAGTCCTGAAAGCCCACCTCTCCGGATTCTTCTGGGCAACTCTCTTAGGAACGAGTTCACCGAAGATCAGGGAGAAGAATGAAAGGATAACCGTAACGATAATGGTAAAGAGGGGCTCATCCCATTTCCAGACCTTCCCGGGATCTACGAGCAAAGCAAGCTTCTCTGCGAAGTGTCTTGCCGCGAAAGCGGATGACAGGAATCCGGCAAGCGTAACGCCTACCTGGATGGTTGCGAGGAATGTTCCGGGGTTATCAAGGAACTTGAGCATCCTCTTCGCATTCTTGTCGCCGTCCTCGGCGAGCTTTCTCATCTTGGTGTCATTAAGCGAGATGACCGCCATCTCGGTGCCCGAGAAGAAAGCATTTACGAAGATGAAGAAGATGACTACAAGTAAACCCGCTATTGATTTTCCCATATGTTTACTTAAGCTCGGCTAAGAGCTTCTCAAGAATATCCTTGACGGCCATAGGGTCCGCCTTGCCTCGTAACTCTCTCATCGACTGTCCTATAAGGAACTGGATATTCTTCGTGTTGCCGGCAAGATACTCGCCGACAGCCTTGGGGTTGGCATCAATGACCTTGCGGATGGCAGGCTCGATCGCGGAAGCATCCGATACCTGGGCAAGGCCGTTCTCGTCAGCATACTTCTCGGGATCCACATCCTCTTCGAAAACTGCCGCAAGTATCTTCTTACCGCTCTTACGGTTTACCTTGCCGTCGTTTACCATCTTGATTATCGTTCCGAGCTTGTCACCGTCAAAAGGCTTATCCTCGGGTGTTGTCTGTGCATCGTTAAAGAACTTCAGAAGATCCGTGAGGATCCAGTTGGCAGCATCTTTAAAGTTTCCTGCCTTCTGTCCTGCCTGCTCGAAGATCTTAACAAGAGCTACGCTTCCGGTGATGATGTCGGCATCGTACTCGGTAAGACCCATCTCGCTTACGTAACGCTCGCGCTTCTTATCGGCAAGCTCAGGCAGGGATGCGCGGATCGACTCGAGGTACTCCTCGGAGATGGATACGGGCATAAGATCGGGATCGGGGAAATACTTATAGTCCTGAGCATCCTCCTTGGATCTCATCGCATATGTGTACTCCTTCTCATCGTCCCATCTTCTTGTTTCCTGTACTACCGTACCGCCCTCTTCGATAAGGTCGATCTGTCTTTCCCTCTCGTACTCGATGGCGCGCTCGATGGCCTTGAACGAAGCGATATTCTTCATCTCGGTCCTCGTTCCGTATTCCTCGGCGCCTCTTACTCTTACAGAGAGGTTAACGTCAGCTCTCATCGATCCTTCCTGCATCTTACAGTCGGATACGCCGAGATACTGCATGGTGTCTCTTAATTTCGCGAGGTAGGCGGTAACTTCCTCTGCACTTCTGAAATCAGGCTCGGAGACGATCTCGAGAAGCGGAACGCCGCATCTGTTGAAGTCGACCTTCGTCATGCCTGTCTCCTCATCGTGGATGAGCTTACCTGCATCCTCCTCCATGTGTATCTCGTGGATACCGATGGACTTTCTTCCGTTTGAAGTCTCGATATCAACATGTCCGTTCCTGCAGATGGGAAGGTAGAGCTGTGATATCTGATAAGCCTTCGGAAGATCGGGATAGAAGTAGTTCTTTCTGTCGAACTTATTGTTTCTTGTTATCTCACAGTTAAGTGCAAGACCTGCCTTTACTGCGAACTCGACTACCCTTTTGTTAAGAGTAGGCAGTGTTCCCGGCATACCGGAGCAGACCTCGCATACATGTGTATTGGGAGCGCCTCCGAACTTGGTGGAGCATCCGCAGAAGATCTTTGATTCGGTCGAGAGCTCGCAATGAACTTCAAGACCTATGACCATCTCATAATCTTTCATTACTTGCCCTCCTTGCTCAGGCGCTCATAGGCATACGTGAAGCCAAGAAGCGTCTGCTCGTCAAAGTGTTTGCCGATGATCTGCATTCCGACGGGAAGCTTATCTGACGTGAATCCGCAAGGAACCGATATCGCGGGTACACCGACGATATTGATGAGAACCGTGCAGATGTCACCTAAGTACATCTTAAGAGGATCCGACAGGCTCTCTCCTGCCTTAAGCGCAGGTGTGGGAGCGACGGGTCCGATAACGACGTCGTATTTCTCAAATGCTTCGTCGAAGGCCTTCTTGATGAGAGCCTTCGCCTGCAAAGCCTTGTTATAGTAAGCATCGTAGTAACCGGAGGACAGAACGAAGTTTCCGAGCATGATCCTTCTTTTTACCTCCATGCCGAAGCCTTCGCTTCTGGACCTGATGTAAAGTTCCATAAGGTCGTCCACGCCCTCGGGGGCATAGCCGTACTTGATGCCGTCGTATCTCGAAAGATTGGAGCAAGCCTCAGCACAGCAGATGATGTAGTAGGTCGGGATGGCGTAATCCATGATGGGCATGGGGAAGGTCTCAACCTTAGCTCCCGCCTGCTCATAGAGCTTAACTGCAGCCATGACCGCGCTTCTTACTTCCTCATCCATTCCCTCGGAGAAGTACTGATCGGGAAGGCCTATTGTCTTACCCTTAAGATCGAAGTTCCTGACCGCATCAAGATCTACCTTCTCGGACTTTGCGGAAGACTGATCCTTCTCATCCTCACCGCTTATGAGGTTAAGCACAGCGGCAACATCAAGGGCGTTATTGCCCATGGGACCTATCTGGTCGAGAGATGAACCGAATGCGACAAGACCGTATCTTGATACCTTGCCGTAAGTGGGCTTAAGACCCGTGATACCGCAGAAAGAAGCAGGCTGTCTTATGGATCCGCCCGTATCTGAACCCAGAGCAATGGGAGCAAGTCTTGCAGCAACACATGCCGCAGATCCGCCGGACGAACCGCCCGGAACCCTGTTGTCGCCGTGAGGGTTAACAGTAGGGCCGTAGTAACTCGTCTCCGTCGTGGAACCCATGGCAAACTCATCCATGTTGGTCTTGCCGAGGATGACCATGCCCTCTTCCTTGATCTTCTTAATGACCGTGGCATCGTAAGGAGGCACGAAGTTACTCAGCATCTTCGATGCACATGTCGTAAGGACGCCCTCCGTGCACATGTTATCCTTGATGGCTATGGGTACACCTGCAAGGTCGCCCGTAAGCTTACCTGCTGCGATGTCCTCGTCAGCCTTTGCCGCATCCTTAAGGGCATCTTCTCCCCTTACCGTGATGTAGGAATTGTATTTGCCGTCAAGTTCCCCGATGGCATCGAGGAAAGCCTTTGTCACTTCAACCGAAGTGGTTTCTTTGTTCTTTATCGCCTGTCCGAGTTCGAGGGCGGAAAGTGTAAGTATCTTCTCCTGATCCATAACCGTCCCCCTTAATCGAACGTCTTCGGAACGAGTATCGTTCCGTCAACAGACTTCGGGGCATTGCTTATTACCTTGTCCCTCATGTCGTCATTCGTAACCTTGTCCTCGCGTACGACATTAACAGTCCCGAAGGCATGGCTCATGGGCTCAACGCCTGTCGTATCGAGTTCGTTTAACTTATCGATGTAACCCATAATGGAACCTAAGTCCTTTATGGTCTTCTGCTTATCTTCTTCGGAAAGACGTATCCTGCCGAGTTTCTGAAGATAATCTATGAGTTCTCCGTTGATTTCCACGGGGATCAATCCTCCTTATCGTCTTCCGGAGCCTTCTGCTCTGAATCGGGCTTCTTGCCGTTCTTCTTTGTGACGTGCATGATTCCGACAGCAGCAAGACCTATGACTGCCACACCGCCGATAACGGAAAGACCGATGAGAAGAATATCGAGTCCCTTGTTTCCTGTAAGGGAACCGCTTCCGGGCTGCTGTCCGTCCTCAACCGGAATAACTTCTGATACTCCGAGCTCTTCGGGAAGCTCAGGTGTAACGGCTTCGGGTGTAGGTGCCGGAGCATATGCGTCATTTGTGTAGAATTCGTAAGTATCGTTGTGGATAGCATCAGTGATCATGGAGCTTAAGCTCTGAACAGCGATGTTATCCTTTGCTGACTGGTCTATCTCTGTGGTTCCGAGATAAGCAACTACGAAGTAACCGAAGTTCTCGGAATAAATGACCTCGATGTCGCCTTCCTGTCTCGACTCATCCCATGCCCATGCCGTGAAGACATCGTCGATGGAACCGTCATTGGGAACTGCGATGTCGCCGTAATCAGCAGCCGTTCCGTTTGTGTATGCAAGTGCGCCTGAAACAGCATAGACATCAACATCACCGCCTGCCTCTTCGAGAATGGCGTTGGCATTTGCTTCAGCCTCAGCCTTTAACTCGTCAGACATATCGGGTGTCGTCTGGAAAAGAGTGTATCTGATGTTAGGTACGGTGATCTCTTCAGGATCGAACTCGTAGTTGTTGATGTACTGCTGCGTGTAGTAATCAGCCATGTAGTAGTTTACGATCGTCTGTCTGAACGAATCGAGCGTAACGCCCTCTCCGTAGTAGATGGCAAGGTACTCGTCTGTTGTAAGGTTAGCCGTAGCCGCTCCTGACTCTATCTCTGCTACCAGCGAATCGATCTGAGCAATCTGATCTTCGGGGAGTGTAAGACCTTCGTCAGCTGCAAGCTTACAGATGATGCAGGCACTCTCAAGCATCTCCTCAGAGTAGGAAACGAAGAAATCTCCGACCGTATCGTACTGGACCTCTCCGTCAGATGTACCGAGAGGAGCGCTCAGATCAACAAATCCGGCAGGTGTGGCAGCATAGTAGTAACCTGCGTAATTGCAAAGCTCCGTGAATGTATCTATGAAGTAGAAATTCGATTCCGTCATGGATACGGGCTCACCTTCGAAGTAGTACTGGTGATTGAGGTACTGAGGAAGCTGTGAACCGTAAACTGTCTCAACGGTCTTGTCTGAAAGGTCGACTGTCTGGGCAGCAGGGTCGGCATTTACAGCGTCAGATGCAACTGCACCTGATTCCTGTGTGGCAACACCTGTATTGGATGTGCATGCACAAAGGCCGAGTGCCACTACGAGTGCGGATGAAATTAATTTAAGCTTGTTAGTCTTCATAATCTTTATACTCCATTTCCAAAAACGCACATATTATATATTATTTTAAAGTAATTGTCAGCGAGTCTAAGTCAACATAGTCCGTGGAAGTGATAGAGCAGACCTCCATGCGGCCCATCGATATGTCTTCGGTAATCCTTTCGCCGGTATTCGGATCCGTGTAACTTACCGTGAAATTCTCGGGTTTTGTCGAGACAAGAACGATGTCTCCGTATGTTATCCAGTCTCCGACCGGATCTTCCGGATTCTCAACTCCCGTGTAAATGGCAGCCTCAATATTAGGATCGAAGTAGAAAACGGCCGTGTAATCATTGTACGGAGCCGCCTCGGCGAACTCGTAATCCTGGTTAACGAGTGTAATTCCCCTGTCGAGCTCGAAGTCGGCGTAGTCGTCATTGATCATCATGTTGTAGTGGATTCCGTCGGAACCTGCCGTGTAGATGAGGTTAGCGGCATAAGCCTCGGCATAATCGCTCGTAAAGAAAGCATAGAAAGCCTGACCCCTGTAGGACATCTGCTGGCCTGTAACGGCATCGTGCCCCTGGAAAACAGCGTTGATGCTTATGGTTATATTAGCTCCCACGAAGAACAGGACCGGCAAAAGTATAGCCGTAACTACAGTTGTCCACTTCCACTTATGGGTCAGGAAAACAACGAGCAAAGCGATAAGGCATGAGCACATCAAAGCCCAGCCGAAGTAGCACATCGAAGATGTAAGATACCCCTTGGCATTAAGATCCCTAACCCACATCTGGTAATTGGCAGTAAGTGCGTGAGGAACCGTAAAGAAGATCGCAAAGAAGAATCCCGATACCGCGAACACCAGAAGTCTCAGGCATATGGACTTATATGAGACCTCGTCTTTGGCCTCCTCCGAGTTTCTTACGGCAAGGACCAACGACAGAACTGAACCTGCCGCGAACAGGCAGAAGAAAGGAACCATCCTGCCCGCCATTATCGTGATGAATCCCAGACTTACGTCAATGTCCTCTATGTTCGACAGAGGAAACAGCGAGAAGGAGAAAGTCTTCCATGTATTAAGGAAATCCGAGACCGTACCGTATTCGTCAACAGCCGTGACCTCAACGGTCTCAACGACAGGATGATCTTTAAGAAACTTAAGTATCGCGAAGAATACGACGGCCGTGACCCCGTGCGGGATAAGGTTCGTTACGAACTTAAGGAAGGACTTCCTGCCAAGTTCCTTTCTCTTGTTGAACACATAAGCAAATGAGATCAAAGCATAGATGAAGCATGCCGTCACGAACGGCTCATATACGGTCATAGACTCGTAGTAGAAGAAGACGCTTAAGATAAGGAAGATGACCCTTCTCTTCCTGCCTTCATGGCAGAACCACTCGTCGTATAACCACAGACCCATGACCATCAACATCATGCCGTATGCAAAGTCAAAAGGATAGCAGTCGAGCATGTTGTGGCTGTTATCTATCTGAACGAAAGCACCATAGAAAGCGGCAAAGAAGCATCCGTAAACGGGCTTTGTCTTCTTTCCCACCAAAACCGCGATAAGAAGCACCGTCGCCCACACCGGGACCATCTGTAAAAGCCATATCGCAGTGAAGTTCCCGGTAGCTAAGACATGGTACCTGAATGACATGACGAGGGCGGCAAGAAAGCCCACCCTGCCTCGCGCAAGGTTAAACTCCAGAACGTGGGGATAGTAACTCTCGGGAGGCTGCATCCTCGCGAAAATGAAATCATAAAACGAGTCGTGACACCCGAGAACAACATCTTTCAGGAAATAACAGATAATGGCTGCAAGCCCTGCGGCACACAACCCGGTCATTATGGTCCAAAACGAACTCTTATTAAGCTTTACCGTCGGACTTCTCATCGAAGTTAATGCGTTCCTCCTCTATGACCAAAGGTCTGTTCATGATCCTCTCGTTGATGTTAAGAATGTACTCACCGAGGAATCCTATGAAGAATATCTGTATTGAAGCAAGAACGAACATGCCGATGGTAACGGGCGCCATTCCTGCGGGGAAATCATACCACATACACAGCTTCAGTATGAGATAGATAAGAGCCACGATAAGGCTGATCACGGCAAGGATGCCGCCTCCGATCGTCGCGATCCTTAAGCCTACCTTGGTGTAGGAAGTGATCGACAGCATAGCCGTATCGTAGAGAGTATAGAAGTTGTTATGCGTCTTTCCTGCTCTTCTTTGGGGCTGCTCGAACGGTATCTTCTTTATCTTGAAACCGAGTTCTCCTACTATGCCTCTTAAGAAGGGCTTCGGGTCCTTAAGGTCTCTCATTACATCAACGAAGCTCCTGTCATAAAGACCTGCACCCGTAAAGTGCTCGATCTGCTCGACATCGGAGAACTTCTTTATGATCTTGTAGTACATGCTCCTAAGGAAATAAATGAAAGGATTCTCCTTGGAAGAAGTCTTTACCGCGATAACTATCTTGTAGCCTTCTTCCCACTCCTTGACATACTTGGGGATCATCTCCACGGGGTCCTGGAAATCGCACGCCATCGTGACCGTACAGTCGCCCGTCGTCTGAAGAACGCCGTAGTAAGGAGAGTTGTTCTGTCCGAAGTTTCTTGCGTTGAAGATAGCCTTTATCTTCTTATTCTGCTCGCATATCTGGCGAAGCTTCGGGCGTGTCAGATCCTTGGAATCGTTATCGATGAATACGATCTCGTAGTCGTAAGAAGGAAGGTCTTCCTTGAACATCTTAACGAGAGCTTCAGACATGGGTCCGACGTTCTCCTCCTCGTTATAGCAGGGGATCAAAACGCTTATCTTCTTCATTGCGAGAACTCCTCTCTGTACCACTCGACGGTCTCACGGATACCGTCTTCGAAAGTATACACAGGAACAAAACCCGTGTCATTTGTAAGCGACGTTATGTCCGCACAAAGATACATTACCTGTCCGGGATAATAATCCACCTCGCCAAAACCGATGGGAAGGTCGGGGTTGATCTCATCCCTTATCATCTTTATGTAGTCTGACAGGGGTCTGACGCTTCCGGAGCCTATGGGATAGACTGCCCCGTCCTTACCCTTAGTAGCCGCGAGGAAGAATGCCCTTGCTGCATCCTTGCAGTAAAGGTAGTCCCACATCTGCTCGCCCTTTGTATAGGAAGCTTTCTTGCCCTCGAGCATGAGTCCTATTCCGCTCATTACCATCGTATGAGCACCGTCGTAAGGACCGTAGACGCTTAATATCCTGCACCAGACGTGTCTTATCCCTGCTTTTGAAGCTTCGATGCGCGTAAGCCGGCCTGC
>JAGDCV010000023.1 GCA_017958365.1 Clostridiales bacterium | reverse complement strand
CGACAGCGGCGTTCTGTCGATAGGTCATTTCTCCAACGAATCCGATTACATCGAGAGGTTCATGACCACGAGACTCGGCTTCGAGAACCCGATGATAGGCGTGGTAGACATGGTCGTTCCAAATGACCAGGATCAGAGCCAGTCTGCGTATGCCGATCAGTCAGCGGCTACCATGATACTGTCCTGTCCCAATGTCATCGTCTATGATGAGGCAACAATGCCTTATTACTTCTCGAATCTTGCGGACTTATCGTCTCTATACGGCTTTTTACGCGAGAATCTTACTTCGGAACAGATGTCCAAGATCGAGCCCGTCTTCATGAGTGAGAGGGAAGCTCAGCATATCCTTAATCAATATGAGGTCAGTTACGGAGCCGAACTTAATGTTGACGACAATCTTCTTCTTTACGATGATACTACGGTCCTCGTGGGACTTGAGATAACTGATCCCGATGCCATCCGCATCCTTGGATACGAGAATCTCTGGCCTGAGACAAAGCCCACGCTGGTATTTACCATCTACTCCCAGTCTATGGATTACTCCGACTCTGAGTTCATTATCATGGAGCTGCTTAAAGCAGTCCTGTAAGTTCCTTAAGAGAATCTATCTCTTCGTTCGTCAACTCGCGAAGACCGCCTGCTTCAAGGTCATCATCGAGGTGCAAGGATCCTACTGACACCCGCTTAAGTGCCGTCACGGGTCTTTCCCACTGAGCGAAGATCCTTCTTACCTCGTGAGTCTTTCCTTCGGTAAGCGTGAGATATGCCTGCTTTTCGTTTACGAACTCGAGAACTGCGGGCTTGAGCTTAACGGGTTTGTCTTTATCAAGTAAGGTCACGCCCTGTCTTGCCTCATCCTTCTGTGCGGAAGTAAGTGAAGGTCCTTCGTAAGTAACTTCATATACCTTGTTGATGTCATAGTTTGGTGATGTGATCCTGTGTGACAGCTCACCGTCGTTTGTAAGTATGAGAAGCCCCGTTGTATGAAAGTCGAGCCTTCCTACAGGGGAGAGTTTTCTTCCTTTAAGATTGGCGGGTATGAATTCGCCGACGTTGTGAAGCCTTTTGTCCTCCATGGCCGTAAGAACGCCGTCGGGCTTATTGAACATAAGATATATCTTTTCCCTTATGGTGGCGGATTGTCCCTGGACCTCGACTGTATTCAATTCATCGTCCGGAATGCGGTATCCGGGATCCTTTATGACTTTGCCCGATACACTTACAAGGCCCTTCGCGATAAGAGTCTTAACTTCCGATCTTGTACCGTATCCTGAGGCTGCAAGTGCTTTGTCCAATCTCATAGGAAGATTATATCATTCGTGTATAATTGTTTTATGCGCATCATCAATCTTGAAGCAGGTATGCCGACCGCACAAAACGCGATGTCCGTTCTTAACAACCGAATCTATGCCGAACGTGCCTCAAAGGCCCGTACGGTCAAGATAATCCACGGTTACGGTTCGACGGGCAAGGGCGGTGCCATAAGAAGCGCATGTCTCAATAAACTCCGCGAATACAAAAGAATGGGAGTGATAAAAGACTTTTGTCCCGGAGATAAGTTCGGTCCGTTCTCGGATGAGGGAAGAAGGATGGCTGGCATATGTCCCGAATTAAGAAGTGACTCGGACTGGGGAAGAAACAACGACGGAATAACCATAGTCTTGTACAGGTAGGTAAATATATGAATAAAGAAGAATTCAATAAAGAGTGGGAAAAGTTCGAGCTCGAGTGCAGATCCTGCAGCAGATGTGCTCTCCGTGATAATGCCACCAATACGGTTATCTACAGAGGCGGCAGAAATGCTCCTCTCATGATAGTCGGTGAAGCTCCCGGAGCTAACGAGGATCAGGAGGGAAAGCCGTTTGTAGGCCGCTCGGGCCAGTTGCTTCAAAGCCTGCTCGCATCCTATGGGTTTTCTGATGAGGATTATCACATCTGCAATATCTGTAAGTGCAGGCCTCCGCAGAACAGGCGTCCTGAGCCTTCTGAGATCATGGCGTGCAAGAGGCTTCTTGCCATGCAGTTTAAACTGGTCCGTCCCAAGGTGATCCTTCTTTGCGGTTCCACGGCCTATGAGGGCTTCTTCGGACAGAAGGTCAAGATGGGCGACGTAAGGGGAAAGTTCATAGAGTCAAACGGGTATTACATAATGACAACGTTCCATCCCGCCTATGCTTTAAGGGACCCCAAGCATAATATCCCTATATTTGAGGATAGGGGGAAGGTAAGGCAGAAGCTCGAACAACTGGGATGCCTGCCGCCGCTTGAGAATATTAACTGATAACAAAAACTCCCGCCCATAAGGCGGGAGTTCTTTGGCTGCCGAACTAGGATTCGAACCCAGACAGACGGTACCAGAAACCGGAGTGCTACCATTACACAATTCGGCAATGTTGAATGGTCAACGACAGAGAGTATAGCAAACACAAAAAAGAAATTCAAGTTTTTATATTTTAAGGGGTTAACAAATAAAATGAACGGTATTATAATGACGTGCAGGGATTTGATTTCCGAGTTTATTAAGTAAAGTGAGGTGAATTCGGTGGACGGTAGTGACAGTTGTGACAAACGGAGAGAACAGTTACGAGATATCCTTTGTTTCTTAAAGTGTCGTGGCGTCGATCGAATCATCAGCTTTAAGGATTAAATGATATGTTGTAACCTCTGTTTGCCGAATGGGATCAGAGGTTTTTGTTTTCCGTTTGTTTTACTTTGAGAAAGAGGTAGGACAGATGGGTGAGAAAGAGATAAGAAGAGATTATTCCGAGGAAATAATCTCGATCGTAATGGGGAAGGAATCCCCGAGAGTAATTCACAACAAACTTGAAGACTATCACGCAAGTGATATTGCTTCTGCGCTAGAAGGGCTGAATGAGACCGGCAGAAAGAAACTCTTCCGTGTCTGCGGTCTGTCTTTGCTTGCCGAAGTATTCGAGTTCCTTGATGAGGAACAGGCCGGCACATTCCTTAACGAGATCGACTTAAGGCGTGCGGCTTTGATCGTATCCGAACTCGAGACCGATACGGCTGCAAATATCCTGAGAGAGCTCGACAAGGAAAGAAGAAGGCTCATCATCGAAGCCCTCGATTCCGATGTACGAGACGAGATCAGCCTCATCGCTTCCTACGACGAGGATGAGATCGGTAGTCACATGACCGCCAACTTCATCGTCATTACAGCCGATCTTACGGTAAAGCAGGCGATGAGCGAGCTTGTTAAGCAGGCAGAGGATAATGACAACATCTCAACGATATTCGTTGAGGGTGACGACGGTTCATTCTTCGGAGCCATCGATCTTAAGGACCTTATCATCGCGCGTAACACCAAGCCGCTCGATGACCTTATAGTTACTTCATTCCCGTATGTATACGGCAGTGAGCAGATCGATGACTGTATCGAGAAACTTAAGGACTATTCCGAGGACCTTATCCCGGTCCTTGATGAGGACAACAGGATATTGGGCGTTATCACGGCGCAGAACATCATCGAAGTAGTAGATGATGAGATGGGTGAGGACTACGCACGATTCGCAGGACTTATTGCAGAGGAGGATCTTAAGGAGCCTTTGAAGCAGAGTATGTTAAAGAGACTGCCCTGGCTCTTCATCCTCTTAGGTCTCGGTATGATCGTATCCTCTTTGGTAGGCGTATTCGAATCGGTAATCGCTCAGCTTACGATAATCATGGCATTCCAGTCGCTCATCCTTGACATGGCAGGTAACGTAGGAACTCAGTCCCTTGCCGTTACCATCCGTGTTCTGACTGATGAGAATCTTACTTTCGCGCAGAAGCTCAAGCTCGTGCTTAAGGAGTCGAGAGTAGGTCTTAGCGTCGGTATCATCATCGGATGCGCGTCCGTGCTTCTGGTCGGTATCTATCTTATGACCATCAAGCAGGCTGAGCCCGGATTCGCTTTCTCCGTAAGCGGATGCATAGGTTTATCGCTAATAGTCTCGATGGTAATGGCAAGCATCATCGGTACCATTATCCCTCTTTTCTTCAAGAAGATAAAAGTGGACCCTGCTGTTGCTTCGGGTCCTCTTATCACTACTGTAAACGACTTGGTTGCCGTCGGTTGTTACTACGGATTAAGCTGGCTTTTGCTCATCAACATCCTTCACTATTAAAGCCACTTCTTCTTCTTGAAAAGGACGATACATCCTATAACTATTGCAATACTTACAAGGAATACTGCAGGGTATGCCCACGGCCAGTTGAGCTCGGGCATATACCTGAAGTTCATTCCGTACCATCCCGCGATAAGCGTGAGCGGCATGAAGATGGTCGATATGATGGTAAGAAGTGCGATGGTGTTGTTCTGCTTAACATCCATCTGAGTCTGATAGAAATCGCGGATCTGTATCGAGAAGTCAACGAGGGAGGAGTCGATATCATATAAAGTCTCTATCCTTTGGCACACCAAGTGGAAGTATCTCTCGTTCTCTTCCTTGAAGAAGCCGTTCTCGTTCTCCTCTAATTCCTGGCAAAGGTCAAGAAGCTGCGTATAATGCGTCTTTAAGTCTCGAAGGTCGCTTCTGATGCTGCTTATCTTGCCGAGGATATCGTCCGATCCGTCGTTAAGGATTATCTTCTCGACATCATCAAGGGAGTGATCGTACTTCTCGAGAAGCTGCTGGTCCTTATCGATGATGAGTTCAAGAAAGTCATAAAGGAAACGCTCAAGACATGGGTTGATGAGTCGTCTTCTTCTTGCCACGTCATTTACGAGCGTTAAGGCATCCTCGTTATCGTCTATGAAGATTATTCCTTTCTCGTCTAATGCGTATGCAAATCTGAAGCCTGTGCCTGAAAGATCGTTTCTGTCAGGGATATAGAACTCTCCCGTTAACGAGTCGTAGTTTACTTCGGCTCTGGTGTTGTAGATGCTGCTTGTTTCCACGTCAAGGTCGATACCTATGTCAAAGAGATCTCTCTTCTGGGCCCATTCAGCCGGCGTAAGGATAACAACATACTGGAAAGAACATGTCTTAAAATCGGAGATGGTAACTTCCTTCATCTTCTCCGCTATCTCAAAGCACTTCATTTTGCCCCCGAATCTCACATCAAAATTATTTACACTAATATAACCTAATATTGTGTGCATATCAAAGATTTGTAATGGTATAATCAATTACAGATATTTAATTCGGGAGGATATTATGCTTAGTATCGAGAAGAAAACCAATGGTGATCAGCTCACTATTGCTCTTACAGGCAGGTTGGATACTGTTACGGCATCTGATCTTGAGAAGGAGGTAGATACTTCGCTCGAGAGCGTTAAAGAGTTGATAATGGACTTTGAGCACCTCGACTATATTTCTTCTGCAGGATTGAGGATCCTCATCTCCGCACAGAAGATAATGAATAATAACGGCAGCATGAAGGTCGTTAATGTTAACGAGTCGATCATGGAAATCTTTGAAGTTACCGGTTTTGCCGATATTCTGACTATCGAGTAATCAGATTCATCTCAACGACTATGGCTACTAATTCAAAAGAGATCAAGATACCTGCAAAAGTTGAGCAGTTATCAACTGTTCAGTCTTTTATTGAAGAAATCCTTGATGCGGCAGGGGCCTCCATGAAGGCATCCATGCAGATATCTCTTGCAGTTGAAGAGGTGTTCGTTAATATTGCCAGTTATGCTTACGGGGGCAAGGATGGTGATGCAACCATTAAGGTTGAGACTGACACGGACCATTCTCAGGTCAGGATCACGTTTATTGATTCGGGTGTACCCTTTGATCCGCTTAAGAAAGAAGATCCCGATGTTACCTTAAGCGCTTCAGAACGTGATGTCGGAGGCCTGGGCATATTCCTTACAAAGAAGACCATGGATGACGTTAAGTACGTCAATCAGGATGGGAAGAACATTCTGACCATCTCGAAGATCATATAAGAATCAGCTAATTTCAGGGGGCCCAATGATAAAGTCCAGAGAATTTCAGCTCACTAGTACAGGTGATGATGCCGTAGAGGTGCTCTCGGAGGCCGTTGAATTCGGTAACCTCATTAATCTCGGCAGGAAAGACTCACTCATGCTTCGTCTTCTTACAGAAGAGACGATGTCGATGTTAAGAACACTCACGGGCGAGGTTAAGTGTGAATTGACCTTCGTCGAGGAGAATGGTGTCATAAGCATCAATCTTGAGACAGATACGATAATGGATGCGAACAAGAGGTCAGAGCTTCTTGCAGCGTCCAAGAGCGGAAAGAATTCTTTTTCCAAGGGCATCATGGGTAAGGTAAGAGAGGCTTTCGAGGTTGCTTTTACTCTTCCTGCAGGCGTTGACATCAGTAATTACTGCACTCCGTCCATGATGATGGGCGTTCCTTATGAGTGTGAGTCAGAGCAGGTGATGGATACGCTTTACTGGTCCCTTTCCACATACAGGAAGAACCTGGAAGAGAACGACGTACCCGCAGAGCAGTGGGACGAACTTGAGAAGTCCATCGTTTCGAATATCGCTGAAGACGTTCAGGTCGGAATACGCGGCGAACACGTTGTAATGGCTGTCATATACAAGATCAGAGGCGAGTGATAACCCTATAAACCTTGTATATAATCGCTAATTTTTATTAACAATTGCGAATTTACTAATCCTTTGCCGGATATTAAAATAGGAAGGATTTTAATATAGGCAGAGGATTATTTTATGTTAACTTGCTTTTCGACGCTTGCATGCCCTGACTTCTCCTGGCAGGATATCTACTCCATGGCCAAGGACTTCAATTTTGACGGTATCGAGATCAGAGGCCTGGGAAATGACATCTTTTCCGTTAAAGCTCCTCCGTTTAAGGATTCCGAGCTTCCTAAGACAATTGCAAAGCTAAAGCAGCTCAAGCTTGAGATTCCTTGCCTTTCTTCCGGAGAGCCGGTTAATGACTTGAGCACAAGGCAGCAGGCAGAGGATGAGATCATCGCTTACTGCGAACTTGCAAGCAAGATCGGTGCCAGATATATCCGTGTCCTCGGTGACCGTAATGCAGCTCCTGACAAGGATGTTGATGATGAGATCGTTATCGAGACCATGAAGCAGCTCGTTCCCGTAGCCGAGAAGTTCAATGTAACGCTCCTGCTCGAGACTAACGGCGCATATGCAGATTCCAAGAGGCTCAAGAAAGTTCTCGATGCTATCGGCAGCCATAAGGTAGCCGCTCTTTGGGATATGCATCATCCTTACAGATTCTTCGGTGAGAGTCCGAAGCAGACTGTTGATACATTAGGAGAGTACATCAAGCACGTACACGTTAAGGACTCTGTCGTAGAGGACGGCAAGGTCGTTTATAAGCTCATGGGCACGGGAGACATGCCTCTTAAGGAGACGTTCGAGGCTCTTGAAGCTATTAACTTTGCGGGTTACGTATCACTCGAATGGGTATACAGATGGTCTAAGGATCTTCTTGATGCAAACATCGTAGTTCCTCATTTCGCAGGCTACATGGAGCAGTACAGAGACCATAAGAACAAGATTACCTTGCAGGAGGACAAGAGGGGAACGGGTTTCTTTCCCTGGCCCAAGGAGACTCTGATCGACCTGACATTCCCGGATGTCCTCGATAAGATCTGCGAGCTTTTCCCTCATCAGTATGCTTTCAGATACACAGAGCTCGACTATACAAGAACATATCCCGAGTTCCGCGATGATGTTGATAATCTCGCGAGAGCTTTTCTTGCAATGGGATGCAAGAAGGGAGACCACATCGCCATCTGGGCTACTAACGTACCTCAGTGGTACCTTACATTCTGGGCTGCTACGAAGATCGGCTGCGTGCTCGTTACCGTAAATACGGCTTACAAGATCCACGAGATCGAGTACCTGCTCCGTCAGTCCGACACATGCACTCTCGTTATGATCGACAAGTTCAAGGATTCCGATTACATCGAGATCGTTAACGAGATCTGCCCCGAGCTTAAGGACAGCGAGCCCGGTAAGCTTAAGGCTGCAAGACTTCCTTACCTCAAGAACATTATCACCTGTGAGTCCCGTGTCCCCGGCTGTTTCCACTGGGATGACCTTCACGAACTTGCTGATAACGTTCCTTACAGCGAAGTAGAGAAGATAAGAAGGACCATTGACAAGCACGATGTATGCAACATGCAGTACACATCAGGTACGACAGGCTTCCCTAAGGGCGTTATGCTTACGCACTACAACGTAGTCAATAACGGTAAGGCCATAGGTGACTGCATGGATCTTTCCACGGCAGACCGCATGATGATACAGGTTCCGATGTTCCACTGCTTCGGCATGGTTCTCGCCATGACGGCATCCGTTACACACGGCGTTACGATGTCTCCAATCACAGCCTTCTCCCCTCGAAAAGGACTGCACTGCATTAACCAGGAGAGGATCACATGCTTCCACGGTGTTCCTACGATGTTCATCGCCATGCTCGGACATGAGAACTTCCCCAAGACTGATTTCTCACACATGAGAACAGGTATCATGGCAGGATCTCCTTGTCCCATCAAGACGATGGAGGAGGTTATCGAGAAGATGCATATGCCTGAGATCGTTATCACATACGGTCAGACCGAGGCATCTCCTGCTACGACAATGAGTAAGACGACAGATACGATCGAGCAGAGAGTAAATACCGTAGGACCTTCCATCTTCGGTGTTGAGACCAAGATCGTAGACCCTGAGACAGGTGAGGAACTTCCTGACGGACAGCCCGGTGAGTTCTGTGCAAGGGGTTATAACATCATGAAGGGCTACTACAAGATGCCTGAGGCTACTGCAGCTGCCATCGATGAGGACGGCTGGCTCCACTCTGGTGACCTCGCATTAAGACGCCCTGAGGACGGCTACTACAAGATCACAGGACGAATCAAGGACATGATCATCAGAGGAGGAGAGAATATCTATCCTAAGGAGATCGAGGACTTCCTGTACACACACGAGAAGATCCAGGATGTACAGGTCATAGGTGTTCCTGATGCCGATTACGGTGAAGAGATCATGGCATGCGTAATCCTGAAGCCCGGTGTAGAGTCTTCAGAAGATGAGATCAAAGAGTATGTTAAGACTCACATGGCAAAGCATAAGGTACCGAGATACGTTGATTTTGTAGACGCGTTTCCCATGAATGCCGCAGGTAAGATCTTAAAGTACAAAATGAGAGAAGAAGCTGTTGCAAGACACGGTCTTGAGAAAGCCAACAAGATCGTCACTGCATAATAAAAAAGCACTTGACTTAAACGGCAACTATTTATATACTTACTAAGCGTTTTGACGCAGAAGGTGAATACGGGCCCTTAGCTCAGTTGGTTAGAGCAACCGGCTCATAACCGGTCGGTCTTGGGTTCGAGTCCCTGAGGGCCCACCACTTTCACCTCAAGGATTGACAAGTATATATGGGAAGATTCCCGAGTGGCTAAAGGGAGCAGACTGTAAATCTGCCGTCTACGACTTCGGTGGTTCGAATCCACCTCTTCCCACCAAGAAGGGTTTGCAGGAAACTGCAGACCCTTTTGTTTTGATAGTATTAATATACTTATTCTAGAACTCGGACAAAGGCATTGCTTGCAAAAGCATCGGACACATCTATCTTAAACTATTGCCACAACTAACCCGCCCCTCCTAATCTGAAATATGTAAGTATAAGATGCATTATTTTCAGTTTAGTGAGGTCGACTATGAATAAGTGGATATCAATATACATTAAGACCATAGTATTGATGATTGTTGTTTCTGTATCTGCACTTTTGATTTGGTTTATTAAGACTGGTGATGAGAAGGCACATGCAGTAACACCTTTGTTTGTTATAGATTCTCCCGTTAATGATTATTCTTTGGCGGTTGATTACTTGCATCCTGATAATGCAGGTTATGGCGAGATTGACAGGATAACCCTGATCGATGGCAATGGACATCGAAACGCCGTATGGATTATGTTTGTTCCTAATGAAGTGTGTAATAGGGATGATAATTATGGTCCCGGCGTTAAACACGCAACCGAAGAGAGTTTTGTGACGGATTGGGAAAGTGATAGCATGGCTTTCAATGTTTGTGGTGCTAACTATGCCATTAGTATAGATTACAATGATGTATTGAACAGAGATGTTCATGATTCTCAAATAACCAGAATACGCAGTTACATATTAGAGGGGACTGTAATACTGAACCTTGTTTTGATTGGGATGCTGTTGTTTTATGCAAAGCATTACAGAGTTTTAGTGCCGCTGACCATTCTAACCACAGTTCTTTTCCTGTCCGTTATAGTTTTTTCCATACAAAGAAGATCTGCGGAAATAGACTGTGTAGCCTCAACTTCTTCCGGTACAAGTGAGTGTGATGTAACTATATATACCAACAGTACACTTTGTTCGGATTATTTCGATAGACTAAACATAATCATGTTCAGCAGTACTCTGACAAACAACCGCGTGGTGTCATTCTGTGTGCTTGCTAACGGAAGAGAAGCGGAAACAAACGGAGTCATCACTACTAATGATAATAACGTTCAAATAGATATAGTCGGAGACGACAACTTAAAATTTACTGTTTCTTTCAATCATTGATACGATACAATGGAAAGGTACGGCAAGATATATTTGGGTATATCGAGCTGTTCTATAATAGGAAGAGTTTGCATTCAACGTGTAGTAAAATGTTAAGAGATGCAGATGAATGTAAGAACATTATATAAAAAGCACCTCAGTCCAATTATTGTGTTGATTCTTTGAGGGGAAGAAGTTTTATGGATTTCACACCTGATATATATGCGACATTCTGGGCGCTGCTTCCGCCTGTTATTGCCATTACGATGGCGCTTATCACCAAGGAAGTTTATTCTTCACTGTTTATCGGTATCGTTACCGGTGCGCTTCTTTACAGCAACGGTAACCTTGAGCTTGCATTTAATACCATAGTCGGAAACGGCTCGGATGCCGGTCTTATCCCGTCACTTGCAGACCGCTCGCATGCGGCTATCCTTATCTTCGTTATATTGCTTGCATGGATAACTGCTGTTATTAATCAATCCGGTGCCGCGAGGGCATTCGGAAGATGGGCTGAAAGTCATATAAAGAACAAGACTCTTGCATCGCTTGCAACGATGGCTCTTGGAATCCTTATCTTCATCGATGACGGCTTTAACTGCATGACTGTAGGCTCCGTAATGAAGCCCGTTACTGACAGACACAAGATATCGAGGGAGAAGCTCGCTTACATAATCGATTCCACTGCAGCTCCGATATGCATCATCGCCCCCATCTCATCGTGGGCAGCTGCTGTTACATATTCCGTTCCTGAAGGAAGCGGAATAAACGGCTTCAACATGTTCCTTCAGACTATTCCTTTCAACTTCTACGCGATAGGAACACTGGTGTTCATGTTCATGATCATCATCATGAAGACAGACTTCGGACCGATGAGAAGATATGAGCAAAAAGCTGCAGAAGGCATCACGGGTAAGAGCGATGAGAAGAGCGCGATATCAGTCTCTGCTGAGGACTCTCTTCCTGCTCCGATACCTAACGACGGTCACATAATGGATCTTGTCATACCTGTCGTTTTCCTTATCGTAAGCTCCGTATTCTTTATGCTCTATACGGGCGGTATAACGGATGGCGCGGGAATTGTTGATGCCTTCTCCAATTGTGATTCGGCAACAGCATTCGTAATGAGTTCTATCGTCACGATAATCGTTACACTTGTCTATTACCTCATAAGAAGGATTGTTAAGTTTAAACACTACATGGGCTGTCTGCCGATGGGATTTCGTACTATGACCGGTCCCATGACCATACTTGTACTTGCATGGACTTTGTCATCGATAACGGACCTTCTCGGTGCGGATGTATTCATCCATGATTTTATCGAATCCTCCGCATCAGGTTTTCAGATGCTCATGCCGCTTATCATTTTCCTGTTCTCGGTTTTCCTTTCGTTCTCGACGGGAACTTCATGGGGCACGTTCTCCATCCTGATCCCCATTGTTGTAGGTGCCTTTGCAGGAAACGACAACATGCTTGCGATAGCTATATCCGCCTGTCTTGCGGGTGCGGTCTGCGGCGACCACTGCTCTCCGATATCCGACACCACCATAATGAGTTCTGCGGGTTCCGGCTGCGTTCACATCAACCATGTTGCAACACAGCTTCCGTATGCTCTCACGGTAGCGGGAGTAGCCGCTGTCTCCTATCTCATCGCGGGCGTTCTTGCTTTCACTTTGGGTGGCGCAGCTTCATATATCGCACTTCCTGTCATGTTTCTGATACTGTTTGCGGCGATAAAAATCTCGGTCCGTGCAGGGAAGGCATGAAGCAGGTTCTTTTCGAAATGAAAATAAATAAAAGCAAACGATTGACTTCGAAAATGCGCCTTGCTAATATATTCGCATGATTAATTTGGAACGACGTAAAAATATCCTCGATATCCTTGAAACAGAGGGTTCGATCAACACTAATGACCTCTCCGTAAGACTCGGTGTAACAGGTGCTACGATACGTACCGATCTGCGCGATCTTGCAAGGGAGGGAGCCATCGTAAGATACCACGGCGGCGTAAGGCTTCCGGAGAAGCACAGGGACGAAGTAAGCGAGAATTACATGGTCCGTTCCGTTACCAATATCGATCTTAAAAAGATGATAGGAAAGCAGGCAGCTTTGCTTGTCGGTAACGGCGATACCATCTTCATGGATGCAAGTTCAACTGCTTTTCATATGATCCCTTATCTTGAGCATACGATGGATGTTACCGTCATCACAAACGGTATCAATACCGCCATCGAGCTTCAAAGATACAACAACTTCAAGTCGATAATCCTCATCGGCGGTATGTTGAGGCCTCATTCGGGAACGATAGAGGGTGTCATGAGCCGCGAGATGATAAACAGATTGTCTGCTGAGTATTACTTCGTATCCGGTAACGGTTTTTCCGCCGATGCAGGTTTGTCAGGTAATAACTTCTTCGAGCTTGAGCTTAAGAGGATATGCGTTGAGCGAAGCAAGAATATCGTTGCTCTTGTTGACTCGACGAAGATCGGAGACGATTCTGCCTCTGTATTTATTACTCCAAATAAAATAGACTATCTTATAACGGACAATCAGATCTCAGACGAGACAGCTGCGAGCATCAGGTCGAAGAAGATCAATCTCGTGATTGCCGGGGAGGATAGAAGGTGATTCAGGTCAATGCCATAACGGTTCCGAGCTGGCTGTCTAACAAGGCCGTCTTCCAGCAGAATGTGCCCTTTGTTATCGAAGGTACAGCCGCTCCGTCAGCGACCATCACTCTTGAGATATCCAAAGACCCTACCGACGGACGTAAAGTATCCAAGCTCGACCAGGAGTACGGTGTCATCTTAAGCCTGGAGACGACCACTTCCGATAAGGGCAGGTTCCGCTTTAGCATTCCTGCTTATAAAGCTTCTACTGATACATATACATTCGTATTCAAGTGCTTCTCCAATGTCGTAAGTTTTAACGATATAAGATGCGGCGATGTCTGGGTGTTCCTGGGAAATGACTTCCTTTGTGTTCCCATGAAGAATGCAAA
The DNA here is from genome assembly GCA_017958365.1 of Clostridiales bacterium. Taxonomy (GTDB): domain Bacteria; phylum Bacillota; class Clostridia; order Saccharofermentanales; family Saccharofermentanaceae; genus Saccharofermentans. Next base: position 72,666 of record JAGDCV010000023.1, on the reverse strand, counting down.
TGCGCCGAAGACTCCGCTCAAAAGGCACGTTATGACGCATCTTCGTTTCTTCTCTCCCTCAAGAGACGGTCTTGAGACGGATGAGGAAGACATCGCATATGAGCCGAAGACTCACTATAAGGAAGCATCATGGATCAAGATCACTGATACAAAGCAGCTGGCGGACGTATCGTCTTCCGCATTCTCTTTTGCTTATACCATCGCCGATCAGGTCAATTATCCTATCGGTGTTGTTGATCTGTCGACGCCGGGGTCTACCATCCTTAACTGGATCTCCGATGAGGTGTATGAGAACCAGACTGCGTTGCATGACTATATTGATGAGTTAGGACTTACTACCGATGAAGACCGTTATAAGGGCCTCATCAAGCGTGACCGTCAGATCCGCCGCGAGGAGAGCCTTCGTCAGGACGTAACTAAGGGAAGACAGAACCTCGACTTCGATCTTACGAAAGAAAGAGAATACAGTGCGATATTAGGCGAGAAGACTGCTTCCGAGAATATCGCTGCAGTTGCCGATCTGGATTTCCCGGGATCATCAGGTTCCTCTTTTAACAGTAAGATCGTTCCTGAAGCGGGAAGCGAGCCCGGATCTACTACCAAGAATCTTGACTTCGACATGATATCGAACATGCAGGACAAGACCGGAAAGAAGATAGATGATTCGAAGTACATAAAGAAGAAATTCCGTCTTTCCACCTTGTACAGATGTAAGCTCGCGGCATTGTCCGGGCTTACCATAAGGGGAATGTGTTTCTCTCCTGAAGCAGATGAGCAGATGTTCGGAAGATATGACCTTCTTCTCATGGGTCTTCTCGGAACGCTCTCTCAGACATTCGAGCCTAAGGAAGTGTACGACGATAACCTCATGCCGTCGTTCCTCTTCGTTGCCATGCATCCCAAGTGCGTTGATAAGGATTTCCCTTACAAGGTCCTTGAGTTTAATGAAGACGTCCGTGAGTTTACGGGTAAACTTAATATGCCGAGCGGTATCATCAGTCTTCACGATCTGCTTTTGCCTGATAAGACTAAGACATTTACGCTGGGCGTAAGACTGGCTGTCATTGCACTGGGTCTTCACGTTACTCCCAAGATGCCTAAGTCATGTCCCGAGTGTATCGGTGTTGAGAAGACGGGTAACAAGCTCATCCTCGAGTTTGATAACCTTGCTGACGGATTAAGGCTTGCCGAAGGCCAGACTGAGTTAAGGGGCTTTACGGTATGCGGTGAAAACAGGATATTCCAGCCTGCTAAGGCAAGGATTCTTCACGGCGTAAGAGTAATGGTATGGGCTGATGACATCGAAGAGCCCGTAAGCGTAACTTACGGTTTCTCTCCGTTCCCGCACGATGCGACTTTTAAGAACCTTAATGATCTTCCCGTAATGCCTTTCAGATTCGACAGGCTGCCCGCTTACTATGCCCCAGGGCTGTTCTTTGCAAGCTGCGACGATCTCGAACTGATCGGCATGAGAGACTGGGGTGAAGACTTCGAAGTCCTTAAAGTGTTCCGTACGTTTAAAGGCAACGGAGTCATCTCGGCTGATAACATGAATAAGTCGGAAGGTAATGCTTCCTTGCACATAAGATATGAAACTGAGAATTCACTTTACGGATTCGAACCTAATCTTGATTATGTTTCCCTTATGGGACCTGTTATCATAAGAGGAAAGAATAAGATAATGATCGATGTCTTCAATCCGGACACGGTCAAGAAGGAACTTCGGGTAGAGGGGTTTGGAACTGCCGAGATAAGACAATCGCTTAACTGGCAGACGCTTGAGATCAAGTGGGCAGGAGAAGGGGACATAACACTTGAGACACTGAAGTTCACGGTTGCCGACACGTCAAAGAACGGCGAGATCTACATAGATAACATAAGGTTTTTGTAAGGAGAATAAGTAAAGGTGTTTGATAAGCTTCTTCCCGCTATCGAAGAGAGTATGAAGAATGACAGCGGGTCCATGCCCGTTGTATTCGAGGGTCTTGATCAGATCCGTGAGAAGAAGGAAGCTTCCGCCGAGATGAGCGTGCATTCTTTCCACGAACTCTTCTATTTAAGAAGCGGCAAGGTGGAGTTTATCTTCGAGAACAAAAGCCTCATCCTTGAGAAGAACACCACGCTTATCATCAAGCCCAACACAGCACATAAGATAAGGGTTATCTCGAAGACGGCGGACACGATCCTCCTTTACTTCGGATTCTCAAAGCCCAATAATCCCGGAACGGCTCAGCCGTCACTTGAAAGCTTCCTCGAGTTCGCGGGAAGTGAGACAGAGAGTGCTACGCAGGACTACGGCAATCCGTCTTTCATAGTCTTGTCGGGAACATATAAGAAGAATATCGGTAATCTTCTCGAGAGGATCGTTGACGAGCAGAAGGAAGACGGGGTCAATAAGGATCTCATGATGGAAGTCCTCACCGTTGAGCTCATGGTTACGCTCTCGAGAGCCATGAAGAAAGAGTGGGAGGAATCCCTCCGTGTGCGTAACGGCAAGGCGAGGGAGCTAGTTCTCATAGCAAGGGACTACATAGACGAGAACTACGAGCGCGGCATTACCGTTGCCGAGGCTGCGGCTTATGTATTCTTAAGCCAGGGGTATTTTACGAGAGCTTTTCGAGATGAGATAGGAGTAAGTCCTATGTCATATCTTATGAAGAAGAGGATCGAGAAGGCATGCGAGCTTCTCGAGAACGATGAGATCAAGGTGTCGGGTATCGCGTCGCAGGCGGGATTCTCGAGTCCACAGAGATTTAATGTCGCTTTCAAAAAGCTCATGGGCATGACTCCGCTCGAGTACAGAAAAACGAAAGCAGGGAGAGGTTAAAAGGTGTACGACTACGATAACGATCTATCCATTCCCGAGGAAAGCAGAAAGAACATGGATCTTCCCGCCATTGAAGATGCGGTAAGAACCATTCTTAAGGCTGTCGGCGAAGACCCTGAAAGAGAGGGAATCAGGGAAACACCTAACCGTGTTGCAAGAATGTATGCAGAGATCTTCTCGGGCCTTCACAGAGACGTAAGTAAGGACATCAAGGTCTTTACAGAAGAAGGCAACGATGAGATGATCCTGATTGGAGATATCCCGTTCTACTCAATGTGTGAGCATCACTTGCTTCCTTTCCACGGCAAGTGCCATGTTGTGTACATTCCGAAGAACGGCAAGATATTAGGTCTATCGAAGGTGGCCCGCATAGTCGATACACTCTCGAGAAAACCGCAGATACAGGAACGACTTACAAGCGAGATCGCCGATACTGTCGAGAGGGCTGTTGACGCGAAGGCTGTTTGTGTCGTTATCGAGGCCGAGCATTTATGCATGACAATGAGAGGAATCAGGAAGCCGGGATCAAAGACCGTAACTTCAGCCATGAGGGGAGGCTGCAGGGCAGATCTTCGTACCCGCAACGAAGCACTTGCATTAATTAACAGACCGAGGAATGTATGATGAGTAAAGTAAAGATCTATGGAATTTTGAACGTAACACCCGATTCTTTCTCCGATGGAGGAAAGTACGTAGACACATCTTTGGCCGTAGAGCATGCCCTTAAGATGATCGAGGATGGTGCCGATGTAATTGACGTAGGCGGAATGTCAACAAGACCCGGTTTCTTCGATGTATCTGTAGATGAAGAGTGCTCGAGGATAATCCCTGTCATTAAGGAGATAAGATCAAGGATCCCTTCGATAATCTTATCCGTCGATACCTTCCGCGCAGCTACCGCTAAGGCTGCCATCGACGAAGGCGCGGTCATCGTTAATGATATTACCGGTCTTCAGAAGGACCCCGACATGGCTTCCGTCATTGCTGACAACAAGGTTGAGGCACTTCTCATGAGAGACGGATTCGGCGATGCGGACGAGAGCTGGGAGATCACATTGCAAAGAACAATTGATGCTGCAAAGAATGCAGGCATCCCCGATAATAAGATCACTCTTGATCCCGGAGTCGGCTTTACATACCTTCGTGAGCAGGATACAGCATTGATCAAGGCTATTCCCGATATCAAGAAGAAGTGGGGATATCCCATTCTTGTCGGTGTTTCCCGTAAGAGAGTTACATCACAGTATTATGCATGCGAGACTGCTGCGGAAGACAGAGACGGCGCTTCAATTGCTCTGGCATTAAAGTCGATCGAGCTGGGTGCTGATGCCGTAAGAGTCCATAACGTTAAGCAGACATATGCTGCTATCCAAGCATACGATTCTATCAACGGAGACGATTAATGAATCAGATCAGTCTTAAGGGATTGAAGATCTTCGGTTACACGGGCTGCCTTCCTTCCGAGAAGGAGAACGGCCAGAACTTCTTGATCGATATAGATATGTTCCTTAAGTCTGTTCCCGGCGCTCTGACTGACAACCTTAACGACACGGTCAACTATGCACAGGTTTATGAGACAGCAAGGGGAATAGTCTCTTCGTCCGGGTTTGATCTCATCGAGCATCTTGCCCATGAGATAGGACGCTCCGTTCTTGATTCTCAGCCTATGGTTGATGAGATACGCGTTACTGTAAAAAAGCCCGATGCTCCCATTGACGGTGAGTTTGATTACATGATGACCGTGATCACTCTTGTAAGACGCACGGCTCTTATCGGCTTTGGGAGCAACATGGGGGACAAAGAGCAGATCATTAAAGAGGCTTTAAGAAAGATCGACGGTCATCCGTTGATCTGGATAAAGCAGCTGTCGTCACTTTATAAGACTGAACCTGTAGGGTATGAGGATCAGGATGATTTCCTTAACGGAGTCGTATCGGTCGAGACTTATCTGGACCCTTTGGATCTTCTTCATTTCCTGCAAAGCATAGAGAGTGATCTTCACAGGGTTCGCACCATAAAGAACGGCCCGAGGACCATCGATCTTGATATCCTCCTTATAGACGGTTTCAAGTCTGACACCGCTGAATTAACGGTTCCTCATCCGCGCATGAATGAGCGCGCTTTCGTGCTTGTTCCCATGAAGGAGATAGGATTATACGACGGACCGGTGCCCGAAGGTAAAGCCGTATCCTGCTACGGAAAGATAAGCCTTTAATTGAAGTTTTGGGGATAAACCTATATAATTTTCAAGGTAATTTTATTGAAGGAGAGAAATGATGGCTGAAAATACTAACGCAGCAGCATCTTCCGATAATAATCGTAACGGCGGTAACGGACAGAACCGCGGTCAGTATAACCGCAACCGTAACCGTAACAGGAACAGGAACAGAGGGAACAGGGAAAACCGTGAGAACCGCGAAGTAAGAGACGGCGCACGTCAGGAGCGCGGTGAGTTCAAGGGCAATAAGGAAAACTCCGACAACAGGCGTAATAACCCCAGACGTGAGGGTAATAAGGAAGGCGGCAACAGACGCGAGCGTGAGAACGGTTTTAAGAACCGTCAGAACAAGCCGAGAAGAAAGAACATAGAGATCGCTCCTCCCAAGCCCATCAAGCCTGCTGAGGAGACGCTTGCCGACATTAAGGCTGATAACGACAGAATAGAGAAAGAGATTTGGATCGATATCGCTGAGATCCATACGATAAAGCTTGAATGAGCAAAGGTTTATTTATCACATTTGAAGGTATAGACGGCTGCGGCAAGAGTACGCAGCTCGAATTGCTTAAAGAGGACTTCAGGAAAGAAGGCCTCGATTTTATTGAAGTAAGGGAACCGGGCGGAACTGCAGTCGGAGAGAAGATAAGAAACATCCTTCTCGACAGACAGAACGATTCGATGACCAGGATGGCGGAGCTTTTGCTCTTTGAAGCAGCAAGGGCACAGATAACGGAAGAGGTTATCATACCGGCGCTTGAGAGCGGTAAGCATGTCATCTGCGACAGATTCTACGATTCGACATCCGCATATCAGGGTTATGCGAACAAGATGGGACGCGACCTTACGGATTTTCTTAATGTTAAAGCTACTTCGGGAGTATCTCCCGACCTGACATTCCTTCTTGATATCGATCCTAGGACGGCCTATGAGAGAAGGACCGGAAGAGACGGTGAAGAGGACCGCATCGAGATGATGGGTCTTTCCTATCAGGAGAAAGTAAGAGAGGGATACATCGAGCTTTCGAAGGAAGAGGACAAGAGGATCAGGGTTATTGATGCCACGAAGACCCGCGAGCAGATCTATGCGGAAATTAAAGGGCAAGTATGGGATTTAATTTCTTAATCGGACAGGAAGCCGTTAAGTCCAGGCTTAAAAGCATCACTTCCAATAAAGGTTCCTGCTCGCTTTTATTCTCGGGTCCCGAGGGTATAGGAAAGCACCTTTTCGCGCGTGAGACGGCTAAGGCTTTTCTTTGTAAGGAGCCTAAGGCTGACGGCGCATGCGGCAGCTGTCCTTCATGCAGGTATATCGATGCGGGAACACATCCCGATTTTATCGAAGTCGAGCCCACGGACGGCAGGAAGAACATAAGGATCGCGGATCTTAGGACCATCATAGGGGATGCCGAGGTTAAGCCGCAGATATCTGAAAGGAAAGTCATCGTCATTAATGCGGATAAGACAAGTTCCGATTGCCAGAACCTTCTTCTGAAGTCGCTTGAGGAACCCGCAGCTCACCTGGTTTACATCCTTCTTTGTTCTGATACGTCAAGGCTTCTTCAGACCATCCTGTCGCGAGTTACGGAACTTCCTTTCAATTCCTACACAAACGACGAGATGATAACCATCTTAAGAAATAACGGAGCTTCTGATGAGAGCGAGGAGAGGCTTAAGTTTCTTACGGCATTCTCGTCTTCGATCCCGGGCAAGGCGCTGTCTTTGCTTAAAGATCCCGAGTTCATCGAGGAGAGGGACCACATCTTTGACCTTGTCATGAGGATGCCTAAGCTCGGGTATACCGATGTTTTATATGATGAGTATCAGTACTTTGACAAAAATAATGATAAGATAGATGAGTTGTTGCTCCTTCTTATATGGACTTTGGGTGACATCGCGGCTGCGTATGCGGTTCCTGACCCGAAGGATCTTAAGAATTCCGATAAGAGGGACGAGATCACTGATTTCGTATCGGAGAACAGAGCACTGACATTGATAAATATCAGTAATGCAGAGAATGCCGTTACGGAATTCATTAAAGCTTCCAAGGTAAACGTAAGCTTTGAATCTAATTGCTGCAACATGCTTCTGCAGATTCATAAGGAGCTCAAGTATGAGAAGAACAGTTAATCTGAGTTTCCGCGAGGGCGGAAAGACTACGAAATACACCTGCGAGGGCATTGACCTTAAAAACGGTGATTACGTCATGGCAAATACCCCGGGCGGAATGGACTTAGGAAGGGTCATCGGTGTACCGATAGACCTTGATGAGTCTTTACTCGCCGAAGATATCGAGCCCGTGTTGAGACTTGCCACTTCAAAGGAGATAGAAAGAGGACAGATCAAGAAGTCCAAGGAGAAGGAAGCTTACGACCTTTGCCTAGAGCTTATAGGCAAGCACAACCTAGACATGAATCTCATAGATGCGGTCTTCACGTTTGACGGCAAGAAGGTTACTTTCTACTTCACATCAGATAACCGCGTGGATTTCCGTGAGCTCGTTAAAGATCTTGTCTCTTCATTCCGTGCAAGGATCGAGTTAAGACAGATCGGTTCAAGAGACCAGGCTAAGCTTGTCGGCGGCATCGGTATGTGCGGTCGTGAGCTTTGCTGCTGCACGTTCCTTGATAAGTTTGCTCCCGTTACTTTAAGGACTGCAAGAGACCAGGGCATGTCGTTGAACCCTGGTAAGCTTAACGGTGCATGCGGAAGGCTTATGTGCTGCCTGCAGTTCGAGAAAGAAGCGTACGCCGATGCTCGTAAGAGACTTCCCAAGCAGGGCAAGAAGATCAGAACTCCCATCGGCATGGGTACGGTAGCTGACGTTAACTACATCGAGGAAAAGGTCACGGTCAAGTATACTGACGGAGAGTCATATTCGACTGAAGTCTACGACTGGTCGGGTCTTGAGCCTTTGAACCACGATATCGCTTCAAAGCATGAGTCCGAGCACGGCAGGGAGCCTGAACCCGATACGGACTACAATGACGAAGAAAATTAATCCATTTTTGCTTAGAGTTTCTTTGTTATTTGTGTATAATATATTTGCATATTAAAGCAACAGGAGGAAAACATTCATGGCATATGTGATTTCAGATGCTTGCATTTCTTGCGGTACTTGTGCGGACGGTTGTCCCGTAGCTGCTATTACGGCAGGTGATTCCCAGTACGACATCAACGCTGATGTTTGTATCTCATGTGGTGCATGCGAGAGTGTTTGCCCTGTATCAGCGATTTCAGAAGAGTAAGATCAATTTTCTTAAGAAATCAAATCAGCCCCGATGACTTGATGTCACCGGGGTTTTTCTTGTTATAATACGCATATGGATGATACAAAGATCACATTTGAAGACTTAGGCCGCAGAGGCTACGGAATGTACCAGCTGACGGACGGGTTCAGGTTCGGAACCGACACTGTCCTTCTTGCATGGTTTACGGCTTCGTTTATCCGCGAAGGCCAGAGTAAGAAACTTCTTGAACAGGGAAGCAACTGCGGAGCGTGTTCCTTGCTTGTATCCGCAAGGCGCCCCGAAGTTCACATCGACGCCGTTGAAGTCGATGAGGATGCCTGCGAGGTCTTTGCCAAGAACGTTGAGGACAACGATCTTTCTCATAAGATGCGAGTGTTCATCGGCGACGTAAGGGATCTTCCCGATGCGATAAAGCAGGTTCAGTACGATATCGTCTTCATGAATCCGCCTTTCTTCAAGAAAGAGAACGGACCCGCGACCGACGAGTCTAAGAAGGGCAAACTTCAAGGTAAGTTCGAAGAGAACGGCTCCCTTGAGGACTTTATAAGATCCGGAGCGTCGAGACTCATCCCGACATCAGGTCTCATGACCATTGTCATGACTGCTACAAGGGCTTCTGAGACGATCAAGCTCATGTATAAGTACGGAGTCAAAGTCACTCACTTCATGTCCGTTCATCCTTTCCCTGACAGGAAGGCTGAGATGGTTCTTCTCGCGGGAAGAAGAACGGAATCGGTTCCCCAGCTTGAGATCATGCCTCCCTTGATATTAAACGAGCATGATAAGGAAACCGGTAAGGTCATACCTTCATCCAGGATCAAAGATATCTACGATAAGGAGCATTCGGATTGCTTTATCTAGTAGGAACACCCATAGGAAACATGGGGGACATCTCTTCGCGCGCGGTTGAAGTCCTCGGGCAGGTTGAATTCATCGCCTGTGAAGACACGAGAGTTACCGGCATTCTTCTTAAGAACCTCGGTATCGAGGGCAAGAAACTCATCTCATACCACGAGCATAATAAAGCCTCGAAAGGTCAGGAACTCATATCCATGCTTAAGGAAGGATGCGATATCGCGCAAGTTTCGGATGCGGGAATGCCCGCGATAAGCGATCCCGGTGAAGACCTCGTCGCGCTTTGCATAGAGCAGGGTGTGGAGTTTACCGTGATCCCGGGTCCCGTTGCTGCCATAACGGCCCTTGTCATGAGCGGGCTGTCGACGAGATACTACCATTTCGAGGGGTTTCTACCCAATACGGGTTCTGACAGGAAGAAGCGCCTTGATAAGCTTACGGAATATGATGAGACGATAGTTCTTTATGAGGCTCCTCACAGGGTTAAGAAGCTTGTGTCGGAGCTTAACGCATTGGGGTTCGGTGAGTCGCGCGTGTCTTTTTGCAGGGAACTTACCAAAAGATACGAGGAAGTCATAAGACTGACGGTTGATGAGGCGCAGTCTTACTTCGAGGAGAATGAGCCCCGAGGGGAGTTCGTGGTATGCCTTGAACCCATGAAGCGTAAGGAAGAAGTCATTGATGAGGCCGAGCTTGAAGCCAGGATCAGGGCTCTCAGGGACGAGGGTATGCCCGTTAAGCAGATATCTTCCATATTGGCCGAGCAGACCGGCAGATCAAAAAAAGATATGTACCGTCTGGTGCTTAGTCTGTTAAAATAATAGGCGACATTTTTTACGGGAGCTTAAGCACTGATGAATGATGCTAACGGAGAAAAGATCTCAAGAGAGAATCTGATCTCTTACGCGGAAGAGTTTTCATTTAAAGAATACGGACCTCTGCTTCGGGGTTCTTTTTACGCAGTTGCTGTTATAGATCCGTGGGAGAAGGAGATATGCTTCTCTGACGAGATGAGTGAGCTTCTTGGGATCGCTGCAGGAAACTTCATGTATCTTTCCCAGTTCTATCAGAATATCCCTGATGATGAGCGCGGCTTTGTAACCGGAAAGTATGATGCCATGATAGGCGACCTTATGGAGCACGACATTAACTCCGTAAGTCTTACTCATAAGATCACCGGAACGGATTCGGAGCTTCACGATATCGAGATAACCATGAAGGTGGGTACTCTCGGCAAGTCACGCTTCATATATGCGGTCATTAGGGATAAGACTCCCGACATCATGGAGAGGGCATATAAGGAATTATTCGGTCCCGGTATCAATTCATATCTGTTCGTTTATGACGTTAAGGCAGATACATGCTATGTGAGCCAGAGATTCGTTGATGAGTTCGATCTTGAGTCGTCCGTCATGACGAAGTTCACGGAAGTCTACAGAAGATTCCTCCATCCTGACGATTCGGAGAAACTTCATGAGGCCATATTCGCGTACACACAGGATCATACATACGACGGAAGCCTGCAGGTTAGGTTCCTCGCTCCCGGAAGAGGAGAAGTGTATTTAAGGACTGACGGCTTCTCTGATTACGACAGTGAAGGCCGTTACATATCGGGTATTTTCTCGGATGTAACGAATTTCGTTAATGATGATTTCCTTTGGGATAACATCATAGACGGTCTTGATGCAGCTATCTTCACGACAGACCTTAACAAGAACACGACGACTGTATCTGAAAGCATACGTAAGATATTCCCTGATTTCCCTCTTAAGGTTGAAGGGGACATCGTAGAGGAACTGGCACTTAGGGTCGTTCCCCATGACAGACCCAGGTTCAGGACTGTCCTTAACAGATCCGTCCAGGAGACAGGTACTGTATTTGCCGTTGAGGTAAGGATTAAGACAAAGGACGACAAGTCATCGTGGGTTGCCATAAGAGGTAAATCGTTCGAGAACAAGAACTCCATGACCCGCATGCTTACGGGAGGTATCTTTGACCTGTCGCAGATGAATGAGGTTAAGGATAACTACGAGAAGGCGGGTTCTTCTCACGAACTTACGGGCCTTCCTACAAGACAGAGGCTCCTTCGCGACATCGAGATAATCATAAGAGACAGATCCTCCACGAGTGCGGCTGTCGTCATTGTTGATGTAAGCGGTTTCCATGAGTTGAAGGAAAGATACGGAATCGGAACCAGTGACAAGATCATCATGAGCCTTTCCGAGTATCTGAATACCGGATTGCCTGAAAGAGCAAGGCTTTATCACATAGGAACGGATCACTTTGCCGTTCTTTGTCCCGGAGCTACGCAGATAAAGATCAATAACTACATGAAGTCGATCGTCGAAGGGGCAGAGGGACCGTTCATCGTAGATCACGATAAGTATTATCTTAATCTCGTTTCTTCTGCAGCGTTCTACCCCGAGGGAAGAACGGCTGAGGAGATCTTAAGCCAGGCTGAGATTACGCTTCATAAGGTAAAGGAGAACAAGAGCCTCCGTTACGCTTCTTTCTCTCCTGCAGACAGGAATGACCTTCTCGAGAAGATGGACTTCCAGATGACCATTACGGCAAATATCCAGAACGGATTCGAGAATTTCATGCTGTACTATCAGCCGTTGACTGATGCGAAGACCGGTGAGCTTAAGGGCGCAGAGGCGCTCCTTCGCTGGATGAAGCCGTCCGGAGAGCCCGAGAACCCCGAGAAGGTAGTTGCCGCCCTTGAAGCATCCGACCAGATGGCTGCCGTAGGTCAGTGGATCCTGACCGAAGCCATGAGGCAGTGTTCCGAGTGGATCCACAGGGGAGCTCCCGAGGATTTCTACATTCACGTTAATGCCACGGCCGACGATCTCGTTGCATCTGATTTTGTGGAGCGTGTCATAGCGGGACTTAAGAGATACAAACTCTCGCCCAATAATATCCTCATCGAGCTTACGGAGACTTCACTCCTTCAGAATATGTCTACTTGCAGGCATAACATCAATCTGTTGCATGCCAATAACATAAGAACGGCTCTTGATGACTTCGGTTCCGGATATTCATCTTTCAATTACCTTAAGGAACTTCCGGTAGATGAGATCAAGATAGATAAGACGTTCGTTGATGACATGTTATCCAATAAGTTCGATAATACGTTCATCTCGGCTATGACGATGCTCGCGCATTCCATCGGTAAGGGAGTAGTAGTAGAGGGTGTCGAGACGGAAGAACAGTATAAGATGATCCGTGACATGGATGCCGATATCATACAGGGCTTTTACTTCGGTAAGCCCATGTCCGTATTTGCTTTCTGGAATAAGTATTTTGGCTGATTTATAGCCTTCTTTGTGATATAATTTCAAGGTTAATCTTCAAGTCAGGGGGTTCTCTATCATGTCAGAGAAGACACCGTTTTACATTACTACGCCTATTTACTATCCTTCAGGCAACCCTCATATAGGGCATTGCTATTCAACGATCGCATGCGATTGCGTTGCAAGAATGAAGCGAATGCAGGGCTACGATGTAATGTTCCTGACGGGAACTGACGAGCACGGACAGAAGATCGAGAAGAAGGCGGAAGAGTTAGGTACAACGCCTAAGGCTTACGTTGACGAGATCGTTGCTAACTTTAAGAAACTCTGGAGCACTCTGGGCATCACGTATGACAGATTCATCCGTACCACGGATGAGTACCACATGAAGACCGTTCAGAATATTTTCGAGAAGCTTTATAACGACGGCTGGATATATAAGAGCGAGTACAAGGGTAAGTACTGTACTCCCTGTGAGTCCTTCTGGACTGAGAGCCAGCTTGTTGACGGCAAGTGCCCCGACTGCGGTCGTGACGTAACGGATGCATCGGAGGAAGCATATTTCTTTAAGCTTTCGCACTTCGCTCCACAGCTTCGCGAGCTCCTTCTTGATGAGGAAAGAAACTTCCTTAATCCGAAGTCCCGTGTTAATGAGATGGTCCATAACTTCATAGATCCCGGTTTGCAGGATCTTTGCGTATCAAGAACGAGCTTTAAGTGGGGTATCCCCGTAACGTTTGATGACAAGCATATCGTATATGTATGGATCGATGCATTGACGAACTATATCTCTGCACTCGGATACATGAACGACACTTACGATGAGTTTGATAAGTTCTGGCCTGCTGACATGCATGTCATGGCTAAGGAGATCGTAAGATTCCACTCTCTTATCTGGCCTGCTATCCTCATGGCTCTGGATATACCTCTTCCCAAGAAGGTATACGGCCACGGATGGATCACGTTCGGTGACGGCGGAAAGATGAGTAAGTCTAAGGGCAACGTAGTAGATCCGTTCGTATTGAGCGAGAGATACGGTGTTGATTCTTTGAGATATCATCTGTTAAGAGAGATGGTATTCGGCTCAGACTGTCCTTATTCGAATGAGCAGATGTTCAACAGATATAACAGCGACCTTGCGAACGACCTCGGTAACCTTGTTTCAAGAACGGTAGCAATGATCGAGAAGTACTTCGGAGGAACTTTGCCTGTTGATAAGGATTTTAACGATACTGATGAGGAGCTCCTTTCCATGACTGACGAGCTTCCTGCATTCGTAGATGATACATTTACCACGCTTCGTTTCTCTGAAGGTCTTGAGAAGGTGTTCAGAACGATCGCACGTGCGAATAAGTATATCGACGAGAACGAGCCCTGGATCCTTGCAAAGGATGAGGAGAAGAAGGGGAGACTTGCTGCTGTGCTTTACAACCTCCTCGACACGGTAAGACGCTGTGCCATCCTCCTGAGCCCTGTTATGCCGCATATCTGTCCTGAGATCTTTGAACAGATAGGTGCTGATGAGGGTGTTACAATATGGGAAGCATCCAAGGTGCGTCATGCGCTCAAGGCTGATGTTACGGTTAAGAAAGGAAGAGTTCTTTTCCCGCGTATCGATATCGAGAAGGAGCTTGATGAGCTCGAGGCTATGAGTAAGCCTGCAAGAGAGCTTCCCGAGGAGCCTTTGAAGGATATTACAAACTTCGATAACTTCGCTGCGCTCGATCTTCGTGCTGTAAAGGTAATCTCCTGTGAGAAGGTACCGAAGTCAGACAAGCTTCTTAAGTTTATCGTCGATGACGGCTTTGGTGAGAGACAGGTTCTGTCCGGTATTGCCAAGTACTATGAGCCGCAGGATCTCATCGGTAAGACTCTTGCGATGATCGTTAACCTTGCTCCCCGTAAGATGATGGGTCTTGAGAGTAACGGAATGATCATGTCTGTACGTGACGGCGATAAGTTCAGAGTAGTCGAATTCCCTGACGACATAAAGGCAGGAGCAGATATTTCCTGATGTCTGACAAGACGCGCGTCCCGGTATATCCTGAAGGCCACAGCGGGATCTTCGATACGCATGCGCATATTTACGATGCCCTGAGAGGCTCTGACAGCCCCGTATCCGTCGAGGATATCTTAAGACGTGCTTCATCCTGCGGAGTTGATACCATACTCGTTCCTGCGGATAACAGGGAAACGAGCCTGCGTGCCGTTGAACTTGTTAAGAAGTGGGACGGTTTTGAAGGCATCGACCTGTACTGTTCCGTCGGTGTTCATCCCCATGAAGCAACTTCCTATGATGAAGAGACGGAAGCTTTTATCATCGATATGGTAAATAACAGGGACAGGCACAAGATAAGGGCGATAGGCGAGATAGGTCTTGATTACTACTACGATCATTCACCTCGTGACGTACAGAGAAAAGTGTTTAAGAGGCAGGCGGAGCTTGCATTCAAGCTTAATATACCTTTTATCCTTCACGAGAGGGATGCAGCCAAGGACTGCCTTGATATACTCCTAGAATTGAAAAATGTCGGCATGCTCCTTAGAAGTCCCGGTGTATGTCACTGCTGCTCGTGTTCGGCGGAGATCGCCAAGGAGCTTATAAAACTCGGATTCTTTATCGGATTTGACGGACCGCTTACATTTAAGAATAATAAGAAGACGCCCGGTGTGCTTGATGTGTGTCCTTTGGAGGTTATAGTTGCCGAGACGGACAGCCCGTATCTGACACCCGAGCCCAACCGCGGCATGAGTAATGAACCTTGTTATGTGCCTTTTGTTGTTGATAAGATCGCACAGATCAAAGGTATTACGATAGAAGAGGCATCCCGTATCACGGCACAAAACGGGAAACGTCTTTTCAGAATAAGTGAGGTATAAAGATGAGACAAGAGAAGAAAGAGAAGATACTGATTGTTGTAACGATCCTGGTTGTTGCCCTGCTTCTGGTTGCAACTTATTACGACAGGAGTTCAGCTCTTCTTAAGAGAACTCTCGCTTACAGATTACCTGATTACGCAAGGGTTGATTCTATCGATAAGCATGGTTTCATGTTCTACCGTGTCGGTTATGAAGCAAAGATATCAATTAATGCCGCAAAGCCTGAAGATATCCTTACATGTTTTGTCCAGGGTTACGACTTCTCAGGAAACATGTTGTCTTTGGATGAGTATGAGGAGATCTCTAACGATATGTTCGAGAATGAGTACTCCTACGTTAAGATCAGACCTCAGCCTGCACCGGGTTCGAGCGTATGGATGATGGAGGTAATTACGGAGGAAGGACACCGTATAGTTCACTTCATGGATATAGAGGCAGGAGACCACGCATACCTTTATATTTACTACGTCAGATAAATAATAAAAAAATAAGTTGACATCGTAGATGTCTTTCGATATACTTCTTTTGCGCTTCGAAAAGGAGCGCACACCAGCAACTAGTATGGAAGCTTAGCTCAGCTGGGAGAGCATCTGCCTTACAAGCAGAGGGTCACAGGTTCGAGCCCTGTAGTTTCCACCAAATGGCGCAGTAGTTCAGCTGGTTAGAATGCCAGCCTGTCACGCTGGAGGTCGAGGGTTCGAGCCCCTTCTGCGTCGCCATTATTACCGGTCGATTGACCGGTAATAGTTTGCCCAGATAGCTCAGTCGGTAGAGCAGGGGACTGAAAATCCCCGTGTCGGCAGTTCGATTCTGTCTCTGGGCACCAAAGTAAGAGGCTGTCTCACATAAGTGGGACAGCCTCTTTGGTTTTGTTTTGATTTGCTTATATCAGCTTCTCATCAGTATCTCATTCCGGAGATCTGCCATTCGCCGTTTATCTTTGTAAGGTAGATATGAGTTGTTGTAGGAACTACCTCGGGATCTGGCCACATCTGCATCTCCTGCTCGATATAGACCTGCATATAGACCGTGTTCTCGTTGTAAGCGATGAATTCCTGGACCTGCTCGTTCTGGATCGTTACGGCACCGTGTCCCGTGAAGTAGCGAAGCGCCGTATTCCTGCTTATATAGTCGTAAGCAACGCTGCCATCGGGGAAGTAGGGATCGAGTTCTTCAAGCTGGGCATCCGTCGATATAACGTTAGCAAACAAAGTCGTGAATTCGATTCCGTACTGCTCGAGTGCTTCGCGCTCGGGATGGTTAGAGGAGTAATTGGCGTTATAACGGTCAAATTCGGCGTTATATTCAACGGGGATGACTGCACCCGAGTAATCCTTTACTTCGACCGTCGGCTCGTAATACAGGCCTGATATCGCGTATGTGGTGAATCCGGGAATGGAACCTCCGTAGGGCTCGACATACTGAAGTTCATCCTCATCAGGCGGGGTTACTTCGGTGATGTAGGTGTCATCAAGCTGAATGCCGTTAATGTAAACGGAAGCATTGGAAGGCAGGGTTATCATCGCACCCTCAAGAGGAAGAACAGGGAATGAGATGTTTGATAAGCCCCAGATGGGATTACCGTATTCATTCTGACCTACCTTCGCAAGTGCGACGGTACTTACTACATATCCGTCAGCTTCAATTGCATAGCACGGTCTCTCAGCCGTATATTCGCCTGATTCAACATAAGTCAGGGTCTTGCCCTCGATCATCGAGAGCATGTAAGTCTTAATGACGTCTTCGGATTCGAACTGTGATACCGTAGGGTGCTCCGGCATGTTCTGCCAGATAAACTCGATATCTCTTGATTCGAAGTGCGCGAAGACTTCATTCATGATGATCTGGGGATCGGAAGACTGATAGGATGCCTCATACTCGATAAGGAATGAATTGAACTTCCTGTATCCGTAGATGATCACGCATGTAACGGCAATGAGCCATACGAAGAGGATCGCTACATAAACATGAAACTTCTTTTTCTTTCTCTTCTTTGACTTGGGTGCCGGTGCGTCGGGATCTCTCTGTGCTTTTACGACTGTAGTATCAACGCGGGCAGATTCCTTGGAATAGCTCATGTAATTATCATCATGCTTCTTCATTTGTTACCTCCGAAGAAGCGGAAGAGGTGCCCTGAGGGAGTACTACCCATGCTGTAGGGATGGCTCTGTCCTGTCTGATGTTGGCATTATCAACGATCTCCTCGCCGTTGTAATACATCGAAGAAGACATTCCGCCGTCAAGATTAAAGGCATTAACTGCACCGTATTCGACCATGATGTCGATCAGGTCCGCCATCGTCGCTCCCATTGAAGAAGATCTTCTTCCTTCGATGCACAGAAGCAAAACCGCACCGTCAGCTCTCTGACCGATAGCCGTTCTGGGGTTAAGACCGCCGCCTACTCCGCTGTAGTTTGCAGCTTCACCGTTAACGATGAGGGAAGGACCGAAGGAGACAGCATCCCTTAAGCCGATGCTCTCTGCATAACTGCCGCCGAAAGTACCTACAACAAGAATGTCATCCTGAGTAAATCCGACTGTGGGAAGCGACGAGACGGTGGAATATATGGGATCACCATTCTCGTCTGTTCCTTCTTCGTGGAATTCATCGGCGTTATCGGCACGAAGGACTCCCTGAGACATTACGACTCCGACAGGCCAACCGCCTATACCGAGACCGCTCTCATCCTCGTACTGTCCTCCGTTGATGCCTGCAACGGCACCATACTTATCTATAAGTTCTTCAAGCGTCATTCCTGCACCGGAATGAGTATAGTTATCGATAGTGGCGCAGATGACTCTTGAAGGGTCGTAGACTATCATCATGTATCCGTGGTACATGGGGCCCGAGATCTCATGAAGTTCGATACCGTCACCGTCGGGGTCAAGATTGCTCTCGGCTTCGATGCCTGCCTGTGCGGCTGCAGCAGCTGCGGCTTCGGCTTCTTCTCTCATGACGGTAACAAGATCGGGATCTGTAATCTGGTCGAACTCTATCGTCTTGTTGTTCTCGAGTATTGCATTTATCTGCTCCTCGGACATTACCAGCCTGATGGCGATTGGTCCTGCCGATGATTCCATCATAGATGATACGAATATGTTCTTGAAATGATCAGACGGTCCTTCTACAGCCAGCTTTAATCCGCCGTAAAGACCTACGAGCAGTACCGCAAGAGTGGTAATGACATAGAGGAATAAACCTCCCAATATCTTTAAGAATATCTTCATTGATTGATCTCCGTTTTGTATTCCACCTACCATTTTACATTTTTGTTGAAAAATACAATATATATTTTATAATATGCATTGTTACAGAAATATTGAAATGAGGGGTGTTATTTTGGATAAGTCATTTTCTGTCGGTAATGAAGAGGTAATAAGTACATTAAAGACCGATGAGGTCAAGGGATTAACGGCTGCAGAGGCAGCGTCGAGACTTGAAAAGTACGGCCCCAATTCACTCGGTGAAGAGAAGAAAGTACCTCTTTGGAAGAGATTCCTGGCACAGTTTGCTGATGCAATGGTAATTATCCTTATCGCTGCGGCTGTTTTGTCCGCTTTCATGGCGATAAAGAGCAATGAAGGTTTTGAAGGCTGGGTTGATGTTATCGTTATCCTTGCCATCGTCATACTTAACGCCATCCTCGGCGTATATCAGGAAGGTAAGGCCGATCAGGCGCTTGCTGCCCTTAAGAAGATGAGTTCTCCACAGACCAAAGTCATAAGAGACGGCGAGGTCATCATGATCGATTCCGAAGGTCTCGTTGAGGGCGATATCATCTCGATCGATGCAGGTGATGCCATCTCGGCAGATATCAGACTCCTGACATCAAGCTCACTTAAGGCAGAAGAGGCTTCCTTAACGGGAGAATCCGTTGCAGTTGAGAAGGATGCTTCACTTGTCCTTCCCGAGGACTGTTCACTTGGCGACAGAAAGAACATGCTCTTCATGGGTACTTCCGTAACATACGGAAGAGCGAAGGGTGTTGTAGTCGGAACAGGTAAGAATACTGAGCTTGGTAAGATCGCCAATAAACTCTCGAGCATCGAAGATGAGGTCACTCCCTTGCAGAAGAACCTCAATCATCTCGGTAAGATCCTTGCCATCGTATGTATTCTCGTATGTATCATCGTATTTGCAGTAGATGTTGTTGTTCAGCACGAGACCGTTACGGATGCCCTGATGACGGCAGTCTCGCTTGCTGTTGCTGCCATTCCTGAAGGTCTTGCAGCCGTAGTAACCATCGTTCTTGCGATCGGCATGACCAAGATGGCTGAGAACAAGGCCATCGTTAAGAGACTTCTTGCTGTTGAGACTTTGGGGTGTGTTGATGTTATCTGCTCTGATAAGACAGGTACTCTCACACAGAACCAGATGACCGTTAAGGTCCTCTACGACGGTGAGAGCGTAATCGATGTAGAAGGAAACGGCTATGCCCCCGAGGGTAAGCTCCTTGATAAGGACGGTAAGCAGATCAAGATTGAAGACAAGATCGAGACTTTGATCAGAGCTTCCGTTCTTTGTAATGACGCAAGCATCGTAAAGAGCGAGTCCGGTGAGTACTCATGTATCGGAGATCCTACTGAAGGATCGCTGACGACACTCGGTATGAAGTCAGGCATGCCCCGTAACGAGACCATGGACAAGTATCCGAGAGTAACGGAACTTCCTTTTGACTCCGACAGAAAGATGATGACTACTTATCATTCCGGGATAAAGAAGGGTGAGATCATCTCCTACACCAAGGGTGCTCCGGATATCATCCTCGACAGATGTACTTCCTATGAGAGCAAGAACGGTCCCGTTCCCATGAGTGATGAGATCAGAAAGAAGATCTTTGATCAGAATCATGAGTTTGCATGTAAGGCCATAAGAGTTCTTGCTTTTGCTTACAGAGTTCACTATGAAGGCGTTGAGGCTGACTTCGAGCATGAAGAGCAGCTTATCTTCTTAGGCCTTATCGGTATGATCGATCCTGCACGTAAGGAAGCCAAGGACGCTATCGCCGTATGTAAGGAAGCCGGAATCAGGACCGTAATGATCACGGGTGACTTCAAGGATTCCGCCGTTGCAATTGCAGAGAACCTCGAGATGATGGACGGAGATGCCAAGGCTCTCTCAGGTTCCGAACTTGATAAGATCTCTGATGAGGAACTTCGTGTCGCATGTGAGAATACCAACGTTTATGCGCGTGTATCTCCTGAGCATAAGGTGCGAATCGTCAGCGCACTTAAGGCAAATAACCATATTGCTTCAATGACAGGTGACGGTGTTAACGACGCCATGGCTTTGAAGTCAGCTGACATCGGTGTTGCAATGGGCATCACGGGTACTGACGTTGCCAAGAATTCGGCAGACATGATCCTCATGGATGATAACTTCGCAACGATCGTAAAGGCTGTCGAGGAGGGAAGAGTCATCTACGCGAACATAAGAAAGTTCGTAAGTTTCCTTCTTTCATGTAATATCGGTGAGATCCTGGTCATCTTCCTCATCTCACTTATCCCTAACAGACTGATCCCCGGAATAGCTGCACCTTTGACGGCTATCCAGCTTTTGTGGCTCAATCTCGTTACTGACTCATTCCCGGCACTTGCGCTGGGCCGTGAGAAGGGTGAACCCGGTATCATGAAACTTCCTCCTAGACCAAAGGGAGAGCCTATCATCAACAAGGCAATGATGGGACACATCTTCGTTCAGGCTGCAGCTATCTTTGCCTGCGTAGCCACATCATTCCTCGTTCCTTTGACACACAATAACGGATTCTTCTTCTCGAATGATGTCGATGTTCTTTCCGGTGCACGTACTGTTGCTTTCGCTACTTTGATAACAGCTGAGCTTCTTAGAGCTTATGCATCAAGGTCTGAGAGAATGTCAGTATTTAAGCTCGGTGTATTCACGAACAAGATGATGAATGCTGCTGTGGGCATCTCGCTTTTGCTCCTGCTTGCAGTTATCTATATCCCCGGAGTTAACGGTATCTTCGATAACGTTATGCTCAACCCCGCGGCATGGCTCGTTATTCTGCCTCTGGCTGTCGTACCCTTTGCCGCAAGTGAGATATTTAAGGCAATTAAAGGTAATAAGAAGTAAGATTTGCACTATAAATACCCTTGTGATATTATCTTACGGCTGAAAACATTAGGAGGCTTAGAATGAGCGCACTTGATATTATCTTATCTGTTCTTGATATAATTCTTGGTATTACGATGGTTGTCCTCTTCCTCGCACAGGAAGGTAATGATCAGGGTATGGGAGCTATCTCCGGTGCATCCTCTGATTCTTATTACAGCAAGGCAAAGGGTCAGACACTCGAGGAGAGACTCAAGCAGGCTACTAAGGTAGTTGCAGTTCTCTTTGCAGCTGTTTCCGTAGTTCTTTACTTCGCAGTTACCAAGGGTTTGTGATTTAAGGATTAACAAGATCATTTTAAGGCCGTGCCTTGAGGGCGCGGCCTTTTATTATGCTATACTTTAATTATGGAGATACGACAGGAAAAAAGACGTGCTGCTGCTGAGAGTTTTGGGTATGATGAGCCCAGGAACTATGCTGATCTTGCGCCCCGGGGACCATTGGAGGTCAAGAACCGGGTCATCGGTGTGTTGCTTCAGAACGGTGAAGGCGGTGTCGTAGTACCTGATAAGGCGTTCAAGGAGACTAACTTCGGTCCCGTACAGATCGATAAGCATAACCTTAACGGTGCGCCTTTTAAGATGACTGTCGTATGTGAGATCTTAAATCCCGAGAACCAGTTTAAGGACTTCAGGGGTAAGATAGTTGAAGTCTTGGGAGACATGGGCAACGGCGATGTAAGGATGCTTTCGGTACTTCGCGCGTTTGGTCTTTCCCAGACTTTCCCCGAGGCTGTTAATGATGAAGTTAAAGATCTTCCGGTTAATCCCGAACCTTCCAGGATAGAGTCCGAGATAAAGAAGGGAAGAAAGGATCTTCGAGATCTTCTTACGATCACAATAGACGGAGAAGACGCGAAGGATCTTGATGATGCGATATCCATCGAGAAGCTCGATAACGGCTGTTTCAGGCTCTTTGTCCATATTGCCGACGTATCCGATTATGTAAAAGAGAATACTGCGCTTGATGATGAAGCAAGACTTCGCGGAACATCAGTCTATCTTGTTGACCGCGTTATCCCGATGCTTCCGCCTAAGTTGTCTAACGGTCTTTGCAGCCTTAATCCTAATGTGGACAGACTTACCATGACCGCCGAGATGTATGTTGATCAAAGCGGTAAGACTTATGACGGTGACATATATGAGAGTGTCATTAAGTCAGACAGAAGGATGAGTTATAACGAGTGCTACAGGATACTCACGGAGGAAACACAGGAAGACCGCGATGAATACGGTCTAATCGTTCCGATGCTCATTGACATGAAGCGCCTTGCTGAGATACTTAGACGCATGAGAGCGGGAAGAGGTGCTATCAACTTTGATTTTCCTGAGACGGATGTGATCCTGGACGATAACGGCAAACCCATAGATGTTATGCCCCATCCGATCTCGTTTACCAACGGCATCATTGAACAGTTCATGATCTGTGCTAATGAGTATGTAGCAGAGAAGTTTGCGAAGATGAAGTCTCCGTTCGTATACAGGATCCATGAGGATCCGGATCCCATCAAGCTTGCAAGATTCTCGAGGATCGCAAGGTCATTTGGAGCCGTGGGAAGACTTCACGGTGATGTAAGCCCCATGGATGTAGTAATGTTCATGGATACGATAAATGACGATTCCGCGAAGCCCATGCTCGATCAGGTCCTCTTAAGGTCAATGGCGAAGGCTTGCTACTCTTCACAAAACCTCGGTCACTTCGGTCTTGCATCCGAATTCTACTGTCATTTCACGAGCCCTATCAGAAGATATCCCGATCTTTACATTCACCGTATCATCAAAAGTTACCTGCACGGTGAGAATAAGATTAGACACTATGCAGGTCTTGTCCAGAGCATCGCCGAGCACAGTTCGGAGATGGAGCGCAACAGTATCGATGCCGAGCGCGTTTCCGATGCGATAAAGATATGTGAGTACATGAAAGACTACATAGGCGAACACTTTGAGGGACAGATCACGTCGATAATCCCTGCAGGTGTCTTCGTAATGCTCCCAAGCACTGTCGAAGGATTCGTACCTTTCAGGACGATGAGTGATCACTATCTGTTCGATGAGAGGATGTACCGCGCCGTTGGCGCAAGAGGCGGACTCAAGTTAACGATAGGCATGAAAGTCCGCGTTGTCGTTGCGAGTGTTGATGATGAGGCCAATAAGATAGACTTCGTCTTCGAAGAAGGATTCGAGAGGTCATTTGGCAAATTAAAGGATTCCGGGAACAAGTCAAAGCCCGGCAGAAGAAAGATCAAGAGAAACAGAAAGGGAAGACGCTGATCTTATTCCTTTACGATGAATGCATCGATCGCCTTAAGGAAATCGGAGCAGTCGTCTGAGAAGATCTGACACTCAAGCTTCTCGGAAGGAACGATACTGAAGATACCCATAAGGCTCTTGGCATCAACGTTATATCTTCCTGAGATGAGATCGATATCGTAGCTGCAGTAGTTGGCAGCAGTTACAAAATCCTTTACATCATTTATCGTCATAAGTCTTACGTTAATCTTGGTCATTTGAAACCTCCATAAAGAATTCGGTATATTTCCTGGTGATTACATCCCATGTAAATCTTTGCATGACATAGTCGCGGCCTGTCTTTCCCATGCTGTCAGCAACTTCGGGGTTTTGCAGGTAGAACTTGACCGCACCCTCAAAGTCGAAGTAGTCCTTGAAGTAAAGACCTGAATTGGATTCTTTCGCGAAAGCGGTGGTAACATCACATCCTTCGTGAACGAGAACAGGTCTTTGTGCAAGCCAGCTTTCCATGATGACTATCGAGAAACTCTCATGTGTGGATGGCTGGCAAAGGCAGAGTGAAGCCGCACATGCATCATACTTATCGCTTCTGTCCACGAATCCTAAGTCAATAACATCAGATGCTATGTCGGCCGGGATATCGATAGAGCCGCCTCCGATCAGTATGAGCTTTAACTTATCGTAGGAAGGATTGCGCCTTCTGAACTCCCTGAAGTACTTAATGAGAATATCAACATTCTTTCCGGTGTCCTTGCGTCCCGCGTACAGTATGAAAGGATCGTCTATCTTGAACTTCTCGCGGAACCTTTGTGCATTCGCTTCAAAGTCTGAGTCGACACCGGCTCCGAGTACTTCCTGCTTAACGTTCGTAAGATCGTAAAGCTCATTTGAAAGCTTCATCTCAGGGCTGGACAGATAGATCATTCCGGCAAGCTTACTGAATACTTCATTCCAAAGGCTCATGTGAGCGTATGCTTCTTCGTGAAGGCAGGGAATGAGGACGGACTTCTCGGGGCAGACCTTGATGCCGTTATAAGCCGTACCGAACATGTAAGGGATATGAACGAACAGGGAATAATCATCCTTGTGTGTTCCGATATACTCGTACAAAGCAGGAGAATTTACCATCTCCTTCATGAATATCTGCTCTTCCTCGGCCGTTACGGGGATACCTTTTATAAATTTAAGGTTAACTTGATCAAAAGCTTGCGTGTCCCTCTTTCTTGCAGGGAAGCGGATGACTTTGATACCGCCTTCATCAGCCTCTCCGGGCTTATAGTGGTTAACCGACCAGTCGGAAGAGAATTCTTTAACGCAAGTCGTCAGGATCTCGAGTTTAATGCCTGAAGCCTGAAGATGCTTGGCGATACCGCGTAGTTCGGCTTCTGCGCCGCCCGGGATCTTATCGCCGTACCAAGGGATAACGAAACCTATCTTTTTCATGGCGCTATTATAATAAAATATAGCGTTGTTTGACAACCCGAGAGGATTGTAATAACATTTTCGAGTATTTTTTATTAAATGGGGTTATTTGCTATGGCAAACATCTACAGAGATAAGTATATCAACGAGCTGTCTGAGAGTGATGTCGGTTCTACTGTCAGAACCTGCGGTTGGATCGAGAACATAAGAGACCACGGAGGAGTTTCATTCATTGATCTTCGCGATCAGTATGGCGTCCTTCAGGTGGTAATGAGAGATACAAGTCTCCTTGACGGTCTTGTTAAGGAAGAGTGCATCTCTGTCGAAGGTCTTATCGATCACCGTGATGAAGATACATATAACCCGAAGATCGAGACGGGTACTATCGAGCTCGACTGCAAGAAGGTAGATGTCCTGGGTAAGGTATATTCCCAGCTTCCCTTTGAAGTTCAGACTTCCAAGGATATCCGTGAGGATGTAAGACTCAAGTACCGTTACCTCGATCTTCGTAACAGGAAGGTTAAGGACAATATCCTTTTCCGTTCAAAGGTAATCTCATATCTTAGAACAAAGATGGAGCAGATGGGCTTCGTAGAGATCCAGACTCCTATCCTTACTGCTTCTTCCCCTGAGGGAGCACGTGACTATATCGTTCCTTCAAGAAAGTACAAGGGTAAGTTCTATGCTCTTCCGCAGGCTCCCCAGCAGTTCAAGCAGCTTTTGATGGTATCCGGTTTTGATAAGTACTATCAGATCGCTCCCTGCTTCAGAGACGAGGATGCAAGAGCAGACAGATCCCCCGGAGAGTTCTATCAGCTCGACTTCGAGATGAGCTTTGCAACTCAGGAGGATGTATTCAGAGCAGGTGAGGAAGTCCTCACGGATACATTCAAGAAGTTCGCACCCGAGGGCTCCGTTGTTACCGATGCACCTTATCCGATCATTTCCTATAAGCAGGCAATGCTTGAGTTCGGTACGGATAAGCCCGACCTTAGAAACCCCTTGAGGATCATTGATGTTACCGAGTTCTTCTCTCGCTGCACATTCAAGCCTTTCATCGGAAAGACAGTACGTGCCATCAATGTTCATGCCAAGCTTTCAAAGGGTCAGCATGAGAAGATGTTGAAGTTTGCTCAGGATGAGCTCGGAATGGGCGGCTTAGGCTACCTCGAGGTTCTCGAGGATATGTCCTATAAGGGCCCCATCGATAAGTTCATCCCTGATGACATGAAGACTGAGATCAGAGACCTTGCAGGTCTTACGCAGGGCGATACGATCTTTTTCATCGCAGATACTGAGGCTAAGGCTAATGAGTATGCCGGCAAGATCAGAAATGAGTTAGGTTCAAGGCTCGATCTTCTCGAGAAGAATGCTTACCGTTTCTGCTATGTAAATGATTTCCCTATGTATGAGTATGACAAGGAGACAAAGAAGTACATCTTCACTCACAATCCTTTCTCCATGCCTCAGGGTGGTCTTGAAGCACTTAACACAAAGAAGCCCGAGGAGATCCTCGCTTACCAGTACGATATCGTCTGTAACGGTATAGAGCTTTCATCCGGTGCCGTACGTAACCACGATATCGAGATCATGAAGAAGGCCTTCGAGATCGCAGGTTATACGGAAGAGGAGCTTGAGGTCAAGTTCGGTGCTCTCTACAATGCATTCCGCTTTGGTGCGCCTCCGCATGCCGGCATGGCTCCCGGTGTTGACCGTATGATCATGCTCCTGCGTAACGAGGAGTCCATCCGTGAAGTCATCGCATTCCCTATGAACGGAAATGCTCAGGATCTTCTCTGCGGAGCTCCCGGAGATGTTACAGAGCAGCAGCTTCGTGAGGTTCACATCAAGGTCAGACAGTAATGTCTTCATCTCGTAAAGTTTATTTTTACACGCTCGGGTGCCGCGTCAATCAGTATGAGACTGATGCGACACGCGAGCTTTTCACTTCCGCGGGTTATGAGGAGACCGATGATCCGTCCAAGGCTCAGGTATGCGTCGTCAATACCTGTACCGTAACTGCGGAGGCGGACCGTAAGTCAGGCCAGCGCTTAAGAAGGCTTTCCCGCGAGAATCCCGATGCCGTCATCGTCGCCATGGGCTGCGCATCGCAGATGGCGGACGGTGTTGTTGATGCGGACATCGTCATCAGCAACAAGGACAGAAATAACATCATCAGGGCCATAGAAGAATTCAAAGGCGCGAAAACACATAAAACGCAACACGTAAGACCTGAAGTAACGCGTAAAGACGATTACCATGACTTTGGCACCGTAGTGTCTCCCGAAGGTTCACGCGCTTTCATGAAGATAGAGGACGGCTGCGATAACTTCTGTTCGTACTGTATCATTCCTTTTGCCAGGGGCAGAGTCGCAAGCAGGAGCAGGGAAAGCATACTTAATGAGGCAAGAAGCCTTGCGGCATCCGGTTTTCGCGAGATCATAGTCTCCGGCATAGAAGTATGCTCTTACGGTGAAGACAGGGGCGAAGGGATAGAGTCTCTTCTTGGAGTTCTTAATGATATCGCTTCAGTTGAAGGCATCAGCAGGATCAGGATAGGTTCCATGGAGCCTTCAAGTTTAACTTCAAAGTTCATCGAGGGTATCGCATCGATAGATAAGCTTTGTCCGCACTTTCATCTGTCACTTCAAAGCGGAAGTGACACGGTGCTTAAGCGCATGAACAGAAAGTACGATTCATCCCTTTATCTTGAGAAGGTGAGGCTTCTTCGCGAGGCTTTCCCCACGATGAAACTTACGACTGACATTATATGCGGATTTCCGGGTGAGACTGACGAAGAGTTTGAGGAAACTCTTGAGTTTGTAAAGGAAGCAGGTTTATCCAAGATCCACGTATTCCCGTATTCGGTACGAGAGGGTACGCGTGCCGCATCGATGCCTCAGGTGCCCGGGAATGTTGCAAAGCAAAGGGTAAACATCCTTCTGGACCATTCATCGTTGGCAGAGGCTTCATATGCCAAAAGCCTGGTAGGAAAGGACCTGGAGGTACTTATCGAGACCGAGCGTGAAGATTACTATACCGGTTACTGCAGGGAATATGTAATGACTCATGTATATGTAAAAGATGGCATAAAACATAAGCCCGGAGACATTATTACGGTAAAAGCAGTCAGTAATGACGGGGCAATTCTCATCTGTTGATAAAATCATATTTTTTTTTGATTTTATGTGGTAGAATTACAACAGTAGTAAGGATTGCGGAGGGTCGAAGTTGAATAATACTGAGACAACAAAATTCAATTTTTCAACCGATAAGTCTGCCAATGTAAGAGAACTCATGACTTATGTTCTCAATGCATTGAAGGAGAAGGGATATAATCCGATCAATCAGCTGGTCGGTTATTTCATATCGGGGGATCCCACTTATATCACAAGTTATAAGGGTGCGAGGGGCGTAATCAAGAGGATCGACAGAGATGAATTGCTTGAGGTGATCATCTCGGAGTACTGCAGTAAGCTTTGAGATCCGTTAATTATCGATCATAAGCGGCACATGGTTTGACTGTGCCGCTTTTTTGTTAAGAAAGGTGAATTTATGGGTAAAGGAAGAATAATGGGGATCGACTTCGGAATGAAGCATATCGGAGTTGCTTTGTCGGATGAGTTATGGATAACGGCGAGCGGTTTTGAGACTGTTAACTGGAACGGACAGGATGATTCATGGGCAGTATCGAGGATAGCCGAGATCGTTAAGGAGAAGAACGTAACCGGTATTATACTCGGTAAGCCTTCAAGGACTGACGGAACCGTATCTCATACGGAGGAAGCCGCCATTGCCTTCGGACAGAAGATCAAGGACGTAACCGGTATCGAGCCTGTCATGAAGGATGAAAGATATACTACGGTGCTCGCGTCAAGATTTATGCACGATATCGGAAGATCTTCAAAGAAACAGAAGAGTGTCATTGACCAGGTTGCAGCCGAGATCATTCTGTCGGATTATCTTGAGACACTGCGTTAAAATAAACTAATATGCTATAATTGCTTAAAAATAAAGGGAGACTATTCAAAATGGATGAAGATATCATTACTTTAATCGATGAAGAAAGCGGTGAGGAAGTTAAGCTTCGTTTGATCGACCGCTTTGACAAGGACGAGAGGTTCTTCAGCGTTTTGCTCACATTGGCTGAGAACGACGATGACGCACAGCTCGTTATCCTCGAGGAGCTTGAGGAGGGAGAAGATCTTTTGCTCCAGTCCCTCGACGAGAGCGAAGAGGATGAGATCTACGATTACTATGATGCTTTGTGTGAAGCTGAGCTTGATGAGGACGAAGACTCTGAAGAGTAATGAAGACCAATCAGCGCAGCGGTTTTTTCAGAAGTATCCTCGGTATAAGAGATAAGACACCTTTCATAAGCCGCAAGAAGACAGGTGCTTCGGATGAGCTTATAGCGATACGTGATGTCTCGACGAATAAAGATTACTATCTGTCTGTCGTAGATGACTTCTTCTATAAGGAGAAGGAATACATCGTTATGACCAATTATGCTCCGGATAACGGTAATCACGATAATCCCGAACTTGTGATAATGGAGACCAAGTTCAATGAGAAGGGAGATCAGATCTTCATCTCGATAAGGGATAAGAATGAACTCGAGGTGGCATTCTCCGTGTTCATGCGCCGTTATTACGATTCGGATGCACCGGGAAGACAGGACAGGGTCGGAGTGCGATAAGTATCCATGGTTAAGGCCTTTGATTATCTGGGGGTTGTTTTCAGGACCTGCCTTGCTGCATTTCTCTTCGTAGCAATTCAGATAACGGTTGATGTCTTTTTCTATGTATTTTCCATCAACAGGGAGGTATATGCCGGACTTTTTACTACGGTATGTTCTCTTGTCTCGGTTGGCGTGTTTCTGCTTTATCACTTTATCCGTTCCTATAAGAGGGAGAAGCTTATAAAGTTTAACCGTCCTAATGCTTCTTACGTGGTTGTCGGCGTAGTTATCGCATTCGGAATGCTGGGACTTGTATCTTTGTACATGATAGCGGCAGAAGCGATATCTAATATGGCTGCTGCGGTTCAGGATGAACTTCAGCAATATAACGAGAGCATGGACAGATTCACCGAAGTGGAGAAGGCACAGGTTCCGATGTGGGACATTGTTCTTGATTTCATAGGTTCAGGGCTGCTCGCTCCATTATCTGAAGAACTTGCCTTCAGAGGTTCCGTATACGGAGAGTTAAGGGGAAAGTTCAACGTGGTCATATCGATGATCGCGTCATCACTTATATTCGGAATACTTCACGGTATTTCCATACATATCGGATATGCATTGATCTGCGGAATGATACTTGCACTTGTTTATGAGTTCTCAGGTTCCATATGGCTGTCTTTCATTGTTCATGCCATCTTTAACGTGATGGGTTCTGAGATCTATAACATCCTCGACAGCGGACTGTTCGGGAATATAGGTTCATTCTCATATGATGCACTTACCATATTTACCCTGACTGAGTTTGTCTGCATCTTCCCGGCAATCGCTTCACTTGTTCTTCTTGGCAAGGATTATAAGCGCAGGAAGAAGGAAGCAGAGGTTGCCGCATGAATAAGCTCGACAGATTCAGATTCGGTAATCTTCACAAAAGACGTATCGCATTTGTTGCGATACTGGTCGGTGTCATCTTCGCGCTTTCGCTGTTGTTCCTGTCTTTGCTCGGCGTGTTTGGTACAAGATCTGAACTTCCGAGGATAAGGATATCAGCTGACATTACAGCGGGAAGGACAGAGGGCGTCGGTATCAATATTCTTGATGTGCCTGATGCAAATCTCATTGAAGATCCGTTCTTCAGTAATCAGGATATCTGTCTGTCGGCTCCCGTTATGGAAGCATCCGGTAACTATATCTACTTCGAGCCTGAAGATGCGGCTGTATTCTCACAGGTTCCAAACGGAACGGTCAATATCCTTTCCATTGATAATGACGGAAGAATGGGTATCCGATACAGCGGAAACTCGGTAAGCTTTGATGCAACAAGGTTCTCTGATCCTGTATTGATGGGAGACTCCAATGGATTCTGGCTTAATGATCCCGTTATCAAGACGGTCGATAATTCAGGTGTTCTTTATTTCCTGACTCAGAACGGAAGAGTAATCTCGAATGTTACCGTTAATCCCGAGTTAGTGCCCATCGAGGCCGCGGTAGTCGATATCTGTCAGGATGGTATCAATGTCTATGCGGTAACAGGCAACGGAGATATCTTTGTATCGACGGATAATTCTTCATTTGAATTGATGATTCCCACATGGCTTCCTGCTGATGTAACTGTTAACCACATTGCGGTTATCGGCGGTACCATTGATGTATTCCTGTCTGACGGAACAGTGGTGACAGTAGGATTTCCTACCTTGTCCGAGTCTGCTGATATAAATGCCGAGTTCGTTGTTAAGGGCTCTGATTATGTGATTGCAGCAGAGCAGACTGAAGTATATATGACAAGGAACGGACTGTTCTTTAATGAGCTTACCGGGATTGAGGAATCAATTGCAGAAGGTGACAGGATAACCGACATAGAATCATACGGCGATACCTTCTATTTACTCACAGGATACGGAAGGATCATTAAGGCCGTTCTTTCTGAAGACGATGTTGTCATTACCATGTGTGACGTTTCTTATATCGAACCCATAAGCATCTGTCCCTGCGGTTCCGACAGCGTTCTTGCGGTTACTACTGATAAGCAGGCCTATTATGTATCCGTTTCCGAATCGAGAGCAGATTCACTCGGTATATCAACTATCGCGATCGAAGGCCTGATGCCGTTTAATGATTCAAGATACTTAATAAGCAGCGGTAATAATGTATACCTTTCTTATCTTATGTCCGCACTTGAAGTTGATACACCCATAGCTGATGAGGTCATTCTTGAAGGCGACGTCTGTCAGTTCAAGTATTCCACGGCTGATGTTGCATCCTGGGAGACATATGGTGATACGGGTATACTTCCTCAGCCAAATGGCATAAGCATAGTTGGAAGCGGAGATGATCTCCATGCGATATCAAAAGTCTTAAACGGTTCTTCATCTGATATCTTCGAGAGAAATCTGTTCTACAGGATTGAAGTTAACATGTCTTCTTCAGTTGATATGCTTCCTGTTAATGTCTGGCTTGAAGGAGCTGTGTTCGGCACGGCAGGAATGCATAATACAGAGATCTCGGATAAGGACATGGTATATACGTATGTCTTTGCAGTAACAGAATCAATGCTTTCAGATGAATCTTTAAGATTGAATATTGCTTTTGAAGGTGATGCGGTAGTAAACATCAACAGTGTTTACGTAGGACTCGACAGATATGACATCAATTCGGTTCAGACGGAATTTATCGATTCAGTTGTTCAGAGTTCACCGTCCGCATTAAGATTCGAGAATATGGTGCCCGGAAGTAACGGTTTCTGTAATGACGTTTACTACGGCGTAAGCGCATATTCCCTTGAACGCGCCATGCAGCTGTCAAGAGATTCACTGGCTAATCCCTGGATAGTATTCGGTTCATCCATCACTCAGGCGGATGTAGATAACTTCCTGGGTTACATGTGCGGATCTGTATCGAATGAATACGGTAAAAGAAGGATAGATAACGGAACTGCTCTTCCATGGAACAGGCAGTTTGACACAATCTACCTTGAGATATGTGATATTGACGGCATATTCCCGACAGACCTTCAAAGAGGCGCATACGTATCCTATGTTATGGAGCTGTTCTCCAAGTCATCCTTTTACATCGATATCAAGGACAGGATCGTATTTATTGACGGTATGGATTACGAGGGAGGAGTCATGCTCTCGAATGCCGACAGACATGCTTCTTCGGTTGTCATAGAACCCGGTTCTTATGTAAATGAAGACGGAACTGAGCAGTTCCTTCCGTTTAATGAATGCTCGCGCGAAGCCCTTGAGGATGCAAGATATGAGGTCCCGAGATCAGCTTCGAGAGGCGGTACTGACGGAGGTGAATTTATCCGTTCATTATCGATTAATTTTGATGATAATGAGTATAATGCGGCTGATGTCGTATCCACCATAATACGCGGAGAATCGACCTTCTCGGATCTTATCATGATCGATTCCGATGCCGACTTAGGCCGCATCATCTCGACGTTAAGACCGCTTATGAGCGGAAGTATAATGTACTGCGAGACAATGGAACCCGTTGATTCGAATTCTCTTAATACTGCAGCCTCGTTCGATGAAGCATGCGATACGGTACTCATCGACGGCGTTGACTGTATCTATCTTATAGTCTCTAACCATTCCGATTCATTGCAGCAGTTCATGACGTTAAGTGACGCCTACGATACGTCTTCGGGTTCGTATACCAGATACTCATCAAACGGTGATCTTCTCATACAAAGAGATCTCAACCGTCTCGGTTTAAGACAGATACTTCAGCCGGGTGAGTATATGGTTATAGAGATACCTGAGGTCAGGTGATTCCGTTTACCTTATAATCCTTTGCCGTTACGGCCTTGGTGAGGTCTTCGTCGGAAACATTGCCCTCGATGACCACTACTGCGAGACCTTTCTCATGTGATACATCTGCTGACTTAACTCCGGGGAGTGCCTCGAGTGCTGTCTTGACGCTCTTCTCGCAGTGTCCGCACATCATGCCTTCGATACTTATTGTCTTTGTTGTTGCCATTTTGTTTGTGTCTCCTTTATGTGTTTCAGTTTTAAATAAGTTGAGTCTTAAAGCGTTCATGCATACTGTAAAGCTTGATATGCTCATGGCAAGTGCTCCAAGCACAGGCGTCATGGTGATCCCTGCCCAGGCATAGGCACCTGCTGCAACGGGGATAAGCAGGATATTATATATGAATGCCCAGAACAGATTCTCGTGTATGTTGCGTACTGTCTTGCGCGAGAGTTCTATGGCAACGGGAACGGAAGTTACATCTGACCGCATGAGT
Organism: Clostridiales bacterium; assembly: GCA_017958365.1. Classification (GTDB taxonomy): domain Bacteria; phylum Bacillota; class Clostridia; order Saccharofermentanales; family Saccharofermentanaceae; genus Saccharofermentans. Next base: position 38,606 of record JAGDCV010000023.1, on the reverse strand, counting down.
ACGACATCAGCAGCGTCGATGGCAACATCTGTTCCTGCTCCAATCGCTATACCGATATCGGCAGAAGTAAGGGCAGGGGCATCATTGATACCGTCCCCCACCATGGCAACATGCCCCTTCGCTTGAAGGCTTCTTATCGTTTCCTCTTTCTGCGAGGGAAGAACACCGGCGATTACCTGACTGATGCCAAGCTGCTTTCCGATTGCCTGCGCTGTAAACTCGTTGTCTCCCGTGAGCATAACGGTATCGATTCCCATCTTATTTAGCTCGCCTATAGCCTTTGGTGCATCATCTTTAATCGTGTCAGAAACAGCAATGATGCCCGCAAGTTTGCTTCCACATGCGAAAAGCATAGGAGTCTTTCCTTCTTGCGAGAGCCTATTTATAGTGCTTGACTCATCATCAGGAACAGTGACAAGAGTGCTGATAAACACAGGATTTCCGCCTGCAATTACCTGCCCGTTGAAAGTTGCTTTAACGCCTTTTCCGGGTATTTCTTCGAAGTCGTGGCATTCGTTTAAAGTTGTGTCTTTGTCGTGAGCGTAATCGGCTATGGCCTTGCCTAACGGGTGGTTTGATCTCTTTTCGAGACAGTAGGCTGATTCCAGAAGCTCGGCTTCAGCGATCCCGTCAGAAGGGAAAACATCGGTGACGGAAGGGATTCCTGCTGTGAGAGTTCCTGTCTTATCGAAGACTACGGTCTTGATCCTGCCTGTCTGCTCGAGTGCAGATGATGTCTTAAAGAGGATTCCGTTACGAGCGCCGACGCCGTTACCGACCATGATGGCGACAGGAGTGGCGAGTCCTAATGCACACGGACAGCTTACAACGAGAACAGCAATTCCTCTTGTAAGCGAGGTGCTTAAAGATGAGCCGGTTAAGAGCCAGATAACAGTTACCACTGCAGCTGTTACAAGTATGGCAGGTACGAATATCCCCGATATCTTATCTGCTATCCTTGCTATCGGCGCTTTGGTGGAAGCGCTGTCGCTGACAAGTTTAATGATCTGTGCCAAGGTCGTATCTTCTCCTACGCCGGTCGCACGGCATTTAATGAAGCCTGATTGATTGACGGTACCGGCTGATACTTTATCATTCGGTTTTTTATCTACTGGGATGGATTCACCCGTAAGTGCGGACTCGTTAACGGCACTGATACCTTCAACGACAATACCATCAACGGGTATCTGGTCTCCGGGTCTTACAACGAATATGTCTCCTACCAGGACCTCTTTGATATCAACGGTGGTTTCGATCCCGTTTCTCAAGATAACGGCAGTTGACGGAGCTAGTTTCATAAGACTTTTAAGGGCATCTGTCGTCCTGCCTTTGGAAACCGACTCGAGAAGTTTACCAACGGTGATGAGAGTAACTATCATCGCAGCAGACTCGAAGTAAAGGTCATTCATCACGGCCATGTCATGCGTGCCGGATGTCATCTTGAGAAGAGTCATGAAACTGTATATGAAGGATATGCCTGAACCTAGTGCAACCAGCGAATCCATATTGGGTGCAAGACGGATTAGTCCTCTGATGCCGCTTATAAAGAACTTCTGGTTGATCACCATGATAAGTCCTGCTAAGAGCATCTCAATAAGTCCAAGTGCAAGCATGTTGTCTTTAAGTAAAGCCGGGGAGGGGAAGCCGAACATCGGAATCCCCATGCTAAAGTACATGAGTATCAGCAGAAGCAGAACGGAAGATATAAGTCTTTTCTTAAGTACAGGAGTTTCCTTGTCTTGTAACGGGTCTTCTTTTAAGGAAATGTCAGAAGGTCCTGATGAGACAGGGGAGGCGCCGTAACCGGCCTTTGTAACGGCATCGATTATCTTATCGGGAGAGGCTGTGCCTTCAACAGTCATTGAGTTTGTCAGAAGAGATACTTCACATGAAGTAACGCCGTCAACGTTCCTGACCGCTTTCTCAACATGTGCCTGACATGCGGCACAACTCATTCCTGTTACTTCATACTTTTCCATATTACTACATCATTATACCCCGCGCTGATATGAGTCAAACGGTTATATTTGCCTATGAATTGCCTATATTTACCTGCAGAACTGTTGTGGCATTTTGATATTATCCTCACAATGTTTAATGATCATGGAGTAATTTATGAGAAAATCACTGAATAAAGCTGCTTCTTGTCTCATCATGATGTCGGTAGCTTTATCGGCATTTGCCGCATGCGCCAAAACCGGAGCAGATGGTGAAGGTGATCAGGCGGGACAGAACGTTAACGGTGAAGCACAAACAGTAGATGTTCTTTCCGAAGATACTCTATGGTACAACTCCAATGTTGTTAACATATCTTCTGATCCTGATTCCGAAGAATATGTATGGCGTGATCTACTGGGAGGAACGGCTGATAAGATCGTATTCAGTTCGATCGGTACTACTGAAAGTATCGAGTTCTATGACCTTACGGGAAATCTTGTTTCGAGTGTTGATGTAGCTTCAGAATACGAAGATCTTGATGAATATGTTGACGTAATGGATTTTGTAAAGATAGATAACAAAATATACTACAAGATAATTTCTTTTACTAATTACAATGAAAGAACTTTCCGGATCGGAAATGTCGACATCGATACTGGTGAGCCAGGTGAAACAAAGACCGTCAGTAACGGTTTTTACAGTGAGGACCTCGAGTCCATTTCCGCATGGCGTACCTACTATCCGACTTTTGCAGTAGGCGGGTACATGGTCGATTCATATTTGCCCGAGCAGGGTATTATCTTTGTTCTGACCGACACTGATGGTAACTGCAGCAAGATAGACATGAGTCAGCAGATCACATCAAGAATAGGTGATGTTACCGGATTCATCGATGAGGGTGACGGTAAAGCTATCGTATGCACTAACGGTGAGGCAGGATACCTTTATATCGAACTTGATCTTAATTCTATGACAGGTACTGTATCTGATCAGGATCTTAGCTGGCTTGGTGGGTATAACCCGGTAAATGTGGATGGTATCGGACCTGTTGTTGCAGATAACAACTGCATAGCACAGATCGATCTTGCAACGGGAAGTCTGAATGAGATCTTTAACTTCACTCAGTCTAATGTCAACAGATCTGTTCTTACCAATCTTGTTCCCATATCTGTTACCGAGGATCATGTTGTAATCGCAGGTGAGGCAGATGTTCCGGCATTAAACTTCGCGGGTTGGATGAGAGAGCCTGTGATAGTTGTTCTTGATAAAGCGGATTCGAATCCCAATGTAGGAAAGACGCTGTTGACGATAGCCAGCATTAACGGTGAGTATGATTATGCATTATGCGAGGCAGTTAGTCTTTTTAACGAGACTAACAGTGAGTATTACATTACATTTGACTCAAGATATGATCTGTCAAATTTCCAGTCTCAGACATATTTTACGAACACTGATGATTATACGGATGAGCAGAACCGGGCAGCATCCGATCTGAGTGCCCAGTTGTCTATCGATCTTTTATCTGGAAACGGTCCTGATATTATCGTTAACGGCTATAACAACGTACAGCTCGACAACCCCGATTATCTCATCGATCTTGCGGACTACATCCGGAACAACTTAAGTGAGACGGATTATTTCAGAGGTATCATTGATTCATCCGGAAATAACGGTGCAGTCTATCAGATGCCTTTATCGTTCTCTGTTACCGGTATAAGCGCTGAGGCAAGTGTTGTCGCGGAAGATCAGATTGGATTTGATTATCCCTCATACGGTGAATTCGTCAGCGGTCCCTGCAACGGAACCGATCCTGTTTCTTGCGGTAATCAGCTTGATTTTTGCATCAAATCCCTTGATGCGATGACAGATCTTATGATGGCAGACGGAAACTTCAACTTCGATAATGAAGCTTTCAGAGAACTCGCAACATATACACATGACAATGTATTAACTGTTGACGGCCCCATTGAATTTGGTTCCACGAATAAAGGCTCATACATATACAGCGCTTTCTCGTATGTTATTGATACTGCATCAGATTCAAGGATACTCGGACTTCCCACATTTGACGGAAGGGGGCCTCATGCCGTTATCAATACTTCTGTCGGTATATCGGCTCAGTCTTCAAATATCGAAGGGTGCATTGAGTTCCTGTCCTGTCTTACGGGTGAGGATTGCCAGTGCCATCTCGGAAAATCCAATTTCCCTGTCAGCAGAGCTGCATTCAGAACCACATCACAGGAAATGATCGCATTTCTTAACGAGAATATAACCGAAGCGATCGAGGACCCAGGTCAGAGTTCATTGCCGGATGGTCTGCCTTTGGTGATCATTGAAGATACAACTGTTGATGACATGATCGCTTTGTGTGACAGCGTAAGAACACAGATGCCGTTAGACCCGGCTATAAAGATAATCATCAGGGAAGAGATTCAGGCATATCTTGCAGATCAGAAGACCCTTGATGAGACCATAAGCATTATCAACGACAGGGTTAACACAGTAGTAAGTGAAAGAGGCTGAGTTGTATTAATAAACATAAACCATACTGATTATGGTTTGTTTAAGGAGATAATTATGAGAATTAAAAGAATAGTTACAGGTTTTTTGATAGCATCTATGACTTTGTCAATGATTGCTTCATGCGGTAAAGGATCCGGTGACCAGAGTTCAAACGGACAATCCGCTACGGATGAATCTCAGACAGTAGATGTATTTTCAGAAGAGACGGTATGGTATAACTCGAGATCATTGGTCATAGATCCAAGAGATGACGAAGGCGGGTATCTCGAATTTATAGATTGTGTTCAGGATAAATTCATTTTCTCTAATTCAAATGAACTAAAGATCTATGATCAAGATGGTAATTTATCATCATCGTTAGATATATCAACTGCTTATAATGATCTTGATGATAATGTGCGAACCTGGCCTACAGTATTAGGTGATCAGGTCTACCTGCAAATTATGGCCTATAATGCCGATTGGGAAAGCAGCAGAGAATACTATCTTGGCAAAGTGGATCTTGAGACCGGTGGATTAGGTGATCCTGTTCCGGTTTCAAACTACAGACAGGAAATGGAATATCTCTCAGGAACCCAGATAAATTATGATAGTTGTCGGGGAGCCGGTAATTATCTGATAGATACATATTCACCTGATATGGGACAAGCTCCCGGTGTCTTCTTTCTGCTGACAGATGCGGAGGGTAATTGTACCAAGATCGATGCTACTCAGACTATTCCTTCAGTATTCTATGGGGTGGACCGATATATTGATCTGGGTGACGGAAAGATATTGGCATGTCTTCTTAACGGTGATGGTAAAGTCTATGTAGATATTGATACCAACAATATGACTGCATCAGTTTCCTCACAGGATTACAGCTGGCTTGATGATTACGCTGTATATAGTGTTGACGGTGTTGGTCTTGTGGCAATGGGTAAGTATTCAATCTCTTCAGTAGATCTGTCAAACGGAAGTTTGACGGAGATTATGAATTTCTCACAATCCAATGCCAATAAGTATGTTCTTGAAGATATGAGGCCCTATGTAGTTTCAGATGCAAAAATCGTCCTCGCCGGTGATACACGAGTTCCTGTTGCGGATAATCCGTATTTGGGGGATTTTACCAATTGCTACATAATCAATCTTGATAAGGCAGAATCAAATCCTAATGTCGGTAAATCCGAGATCAAGATTGCAAGTCTTAACGGATCTTTTGACTTTGTTATGTGCGAAGCTGTAAGTAAATTTAATGAGAGCAACAGTCAGTACTTAATTACATATGATTCAAGATATGATCTTTCTAATTACGGTTATCAGGAATACGATGTTAATAGTAATACAACTTATGATGAATATCAGGCGGCTACGGATAACGCATCTGCCGAACTTACAACCCAGCTTACCATGGATATCATAACCGGTAACGGCCCTGATATTGTCATGAATGGAAACAATGTCACGGCTCTTAACAATCCCGAATACCTCGTGGACTTGAGCGATTTTATCCAGAATAACTTCAGTGAGACTGATTATTTCAGAAATGTAATAGATACCTATGGTGCTAATGGAGTTGTTTGTCAGCTTCCCCTTTCTTTCCAGGTGTTCGGCATATGTGCAGAAAGCGGTTCATATTCAGCTGATCAGGAAGGATTTACCTTCGATCAGTATGCGCAGTTTGTAAGTGGACCGTGTAATGGTCAAGATCCTAATCAGTTTGTTGACAACCTGAGTTTATGCGAGAGTTTGACTGAGTCATCATCTGATCTTATGATATCAGGCACAGATGTTAATTTTGATAATGCAGCCTTCAGAGCCATCGCAGAATATGCCAAGAATAGTTTTGTGGAAGTCACTGAGAGTGAATGGCTGACTTCAAATATAACTGTGGCAATAAAGAATGCATATTACTACAACTTTTATATTCAGGATGGTTCGCAGATTCTGGGATTCCCTTCTGTGGACGGTCGCGGTCCTGAAGCTCACATCTGTGAGACGGTAGGCATATCTGCACAATCTGCAAATATAGACGGATGTAAGGAATTCGTAGCTTATCTTATGAGTGACGAGTGTCAGCATATGTTCGGATGCTACAATTTACCTGTTAAAAGATCTGCATTTAATCTAAATGCCCAGGAAATGATCGCTTACACTAATGATATAATCCAGGAAAAAATAGACAATCCTGAGAATTGTTTCTTGGAAAGTAATTATCCTGTAGTTATCATTGATGAAACCCAGTTGATCGACGGTATGACTCATTTGATTGAAAGAGCACATTCTATGGTTCCTTTGGATCCTGCCATCAGGATAATAGTGAGAGAGGAGCTTCAGCCGTACTTTGTCGATCAGAAATCTCTTGATGAAACGATCAGTATAATTAACGACCGTGCACAAACTGTGGTAAGCGAGAGAGGCTGACTTGTATTAATAATCAAAATCTGATATTATCTTGTCCGCTGAGGATGCTTAGCTCAGCTGGCTAGAGTACCTGCTTGACGTGCAGGGGGTCACAGGTTCGAGTCCTGTAGCATCCACCACGGAGCCCGGCGTAAACCGCCGGGTTTTTTATTTGCTGTTTTACACCTAAACTATTACACTTTATACATACTAATCCGAACTCCTGTCGTGTGGTCGATTATTGCTGCTTTGACGTTTGAATTCTGCCGAGTGTTTAAAGTTTATGATTACAACAGCATGAGCCGTAAGCTGTTAGGTAAGATGGGTTTCCTTTACGAAGTCTGCTACATAATTCTGCTGTTTATATGTCTTGGCGTTGCCAATGCAACTGCAGGAAGGATGATATCTGACTTCACGGGTTTAAACAGATGGATCGGCGTTGTGGTTCTGTCTGTCGGAATAATACTTCTTGTAGTAAGCAAGACAAGCACGTTCGAGAACATACTATCATTCTGGTCATATGTGCTTTATGCGGTATATGCATTGTTCATGATCATTTGTATCGTGAAGTTCGGTCCCATGATAAAGGAATCCTTCAGTGACGGCAAAAGTGAGTATGTAAGGGAGGTGACAGATCCTGCCACAGGCGCGACACTTTCCTTTGCGATCGGCGGCAGGAGCCTTATGAGCGCGATCGTGGATGGTCTTAAGTATTCTTTCTATAATCTTGGTCTTATCGCTGCGATACTGTACTCCGTACGCCACTGTAAGACAAGAAGACAGGCTGTTATGTGCGGAATGTTGGTTGGTGTCATCGGCATTATCCCGGCTTATCTGCTTCTTATAGCAATGGGTGGGTTGCTCCCTGATGCCGTCTACAGCGCTACTCACTCAAGTACAGCAGTATCGGTCATCTTTTCGAGGCTTGATATGAACTGGCTGTTTCTTGTCTTTGAGATAGTTTTCTTCGGAACTCTTATCGAGACCGGGTCGGCCACCATCAAAGCTGTTGCCGACCGCGTTGAGATATCCATGTCAGCCAATGATAAGGCTGCTAGTAAGTGGAGAATCCCTGCAGTTGCTTTTATCATGACGATAATTGGCGTAGGAATCTCGGCATTCGGTCTGACGGATCTCATCTCCAAAGGCTACGGAACCATCTGCTGGGGGTTCCTGATAGTCTATGTCATTCCGATGTTGACGATAGGAGTATATAAGATATCCAAGGTTTCCAAGCAGAAATAGAAACTCAATAAAAAACGGTCAGACCAATGGTCCGACCGTTTCCTATCTTAAAAGTTAATCAGTACTTATCCTCTTTCTACGAGAACTGTGTTTACACGGTCGTTAAGAAGGGGGATTATCTCATCCAACGACTTCTGACCTTCCAGGAATGAAGGTATCTCCTCACGTATGATGGAGTTGATGGAACCGTCATTGGTAAAGCAGTTCGTAATGCCTTCTACGAATTCCTCGAACGGAGGAATATCGGATTCTTCCATCATCTGTGTGTTCATTCCGATGGAAGTGAGCATGGCTTCGTTATATATACGCAGCATCAGGGAAATTTCCTGGTTATATGCTTCTATGTACTGAAGCGAGATCCTGTTGAACGAGTTGCGGTTAACGGGGATCTGATAATAAGCATAGATATCCTGCGATGCTTCGCCGAGAAGTACCGAAACAAATTCATTGCATGCTTCAGGGTAGGGGGTTAATGCTGATATCGCAACTGAATCGCAATCGTAGATGACCGGTCCTCTTCCGTCATATGAGGGGAGACCCAGGATAGTATTGTTCTTGCTTGCGATGCTGTCAAAATACGTATAGATGTCGCTGATATAACATACGCTCGCATCCTCGGAATTCTCCTGATAAATCTCGTTGTCATTGTCAGAAGGCTGCTCATAGACATTATCTCTTACAAACTCGGCAAGCGCTCTGAACTCCGGTGTATCGAAGTTGACCTGACCTTCGTGAATGAAGCTGTCCTGCATACAATCAACAAGCTGTATGAATACATCAGTCTGGTCTCCGCTGAAAGGGCTTACACCGTTGCAGGGACCTTCAACGAATTCCTCATACTGCTCGAAAGTAAATCCTGTCTGACCCTCTTCAACGTTATCTACGGAAGTGGAGATACCGACTACTGATACTGCAAGAGGGATCTGGTACAAAGCACCATCAACCGTTCTTGCGTCAAACAGATTAGTGAAGTATTCATCACCGTTACTGAAGTTCTCTGCGACGTATCCTGACATGTCAAGTAGATAGTCTGAGTTGTTAAGCATGTTAAGGGATGATGCATTGATGATGATGTCAGGACCTTCTCCTGCCATGAGATCTATAGCAAGCTGGTTGCTTAATGTAACAGAGGCATTATCGTTGGCAGCCATACCTTCCTCAGTTTCTTCATCGTTATACTTGTCGAGATTATACTTGGAGATAAGCTTGATGAAGTAATCTTCGGAATTCGTGTTGAATTCACATACGGCATTGCAAAGAGCATATGAGAAATCCTGGACGGAAGCGACTTCGATTATCGTCTTTCCTTCGTTGGGGTTAGACTCTGCTCTGTTAAAAGTATAAACGAGAGCCGTCGTATCTAACATGGAACTGATGCCTCCGGTGGGAAGGCTGGAAGTGCCGGTGAATATACACTCATCTTCAGTGATCTTAACGGCGGTGAAATTACTTACATCATACTGGTTGACGTTTGAGTCTGAGAACATGAACAGAGGTTCAACGGTCTGTGTATCGAAGTCTACGGAATACACACCGTCGTCATTAATGATAGCGGCCCCGATTCCTTCAACGGAACAGATATTGTCTATGTCATTTGATAGCCAGCTCATGTCATCCTGAACATCGGTTACCTGCATGGTCGTGAAGTCAAGCACAAAGAACCTGCTATTCTGATAGTCAGTTGCATTGATAAAAGCCTTGTTATTGCCCATGTCGATTATGCTTGAGATGTCGTAGATGATCTCACCGGGGAATATCTCTCTTAAGTCGATCAAAGTAGCATTTCCATCCGGATCAGTCACAGAGAGGGCATAAGACGGAACATCACCGCTTATCCAGAACTTTCTTATCTCGTAATCACCGACGTATTCAGCTTCCTCTTCGCTTGCTCCGGACTCGATTATCTCTGAAAGTTCATCCGGAACTTCTGCCACAACAGGCTCGCCAAACTCGCCAGTTGTGATATCAAGCGGTACGTTGTATACGGTTTGTTCGCCGCTTAACATATCATATTCTGCGATTGCCACGGTCCATCCGTTACCGTTGTTATGGATGGCATTCATCGTTGCCATACCTTCGAAGTCGGAATTCTTAATGTAATCCGATATGGATATGGACGCTATCTTGTTGCCCTGATAGTCGAATACAACAAGCATGTCATCGACAAGATCCATCATCGAGTCTGTTTGATAATTGAACCCTTCAGGAACAAGTTTGATCGCTTCGATGGTATACACATATCCGGAATCACAAAGTCCTGCGAATTCCATGTATGCATACTCGTATAATGTCGGATCAAGCTCCTCTGAAAGTGTGGTTGATGTAACGTCATACCAGGGATCACTTGCCGATATGACATCCTCTGATTTTTTTTGGCCGCATGAAGTAAACAGCGGCATTGCCATTGCCAAAGTAATGACTCCGGCAATGAGTCTTTTTGCCTTTTTCATTTTTAATCTCCCTCAAATAGTGTAGTACCATTATATCGTAAGAAATCTTTTATGCTATAAGAGCAATTCCGGTGTGTCTAATTACGTTTGGCGACACTTGTTAACCGAAGTGTTGATTAGGCGACAGTTGCTTATGTCATTATCCATTGGATTGAATCCCTACTATTGTAATAATGGATCTATCAAAGAATATATCGAATGGAGGAGAAGACTATGACAACGAATTCCGGACTGATAAAGACCCAATACACCAAAGAAGACTATAAGTCCCGTATTGTAGCATTCACTGTTGCATGCATCGTTATGACGTATGTCGGTTTCTTCTACATTACTGAGGGCGGGCACATTATGTTGACCGACGATATTTTCTTGGGATTAGCAGCTATTTTTGCCTTTGTGGCATTCTTCTACTGCGGGAGATATGAAAAAGCCTGAGGAGGGATTCCTGCTGTGGTGATAGCCAAAGCCTATTACAAGTAATAGTTTAATAGTCTTGGACTATTTTTACACAGACATTAAAGTATTTATAGTAATTATTCGTCGAGAGGTGTTAAAACGATGGCAACTGTAAATACTGCAATTCCCGGTATCTTCAATGTGATCGATACCGAAGATTACTTGAAGGCTGCAAAGCAGACTGCTGATTGGATAACAGCTCATGAAGTTACTGACGTACAAGGTACTTCATGGGCTGTTTCATGTCGTGAAGGAAAAGAGCGTGATGACGTTGAGACTGTTTACTTAAGTAACAGAACACTTTATTCGGGAGCTTCCGGAATAGGATTCTTCTTTATCCAGCTTTATGAAGTGACCGGAGAACAGAAGTATCTTGATGAAGCGAAGAAGGGTGCTGATTATCTTATTGCATCTTACGATCCGGAATTAAGCGTTAAGCCGGGACTTCATACGGGTACATCAGGTGAGGGATTCTTCCTTATCAATCTTTATAAGAAAACCGGAAATAAGGAATATCTTGATCAGGCTGTAAGGATCGCAGATGACGTATATGATAAGGCAACAAAGGAGAATGGTCTGATAAATTATAAAGGCCTGTTCGATTATATGGGTAACGGAAGCGTTATCTCTTATTGGATCTATGTATTTAACGAGACTAGTGAGAAGAGATTCCTTGATTATGCGAAGATATGCCTTGATTCGATATTGAATCTTCGTATTGAAGATGATGAGAATACGATTCACTGGAATTTTATCAATATACACGATTACTTTAAGGAAGTTCCCGATAACGGTATCGTAGCTAATTTTGCTCACGGTACATCCGGCATCGTTTATCTTCTTGCTCAGTACTATGAGGCATCAGGCGATGAGACATACCTGGAGCTTGCAAAGAAGGGTGTTAATTTTCTTGACAGGATCGCCATAAAGGATGAGGATTCGTCCATCATCCCGTATATCTATCTTCCGGACAGTGATAAACCGTACAATGTATTCTATTTAAGTCTTTGCCACGGTCCTGTGGGCACTGCCGTAGTGTTCAGGAAACTGTACAAGCTTACTGGCGATGAGGCTTATCTTGAGTGGGTGAAGAGATTGTCGAATTCACTTATTAAGGCAGGAGTACCTGAGAAGAGATCTTCAGGATACTGGAATAACTGCATCTGCTGCGGTACGTCTGGAATACTTCTGCATTTTTCCAGGAACAGGGACATACTGACAGGTAACATCAATATCACTCTTGCAAGAAGAACGGCAAATAAGCTTGTGAGTGATGCTTATGTGGATAACAGGGGAAGACGCTGGTATGACGCATGGACGCGTGTTAAGCCGTGGGATGTCGACTCCAATCTTGGCCTTTACATCGGCGATGCAGGTATTGCTTCCGCACTTTTGTCTCTTTATGCATCAATAAAGGGAATAAAGATTACCGAGATACCGGAATTTGAATGATTTTCAATAATTCAAATTTGCCACAACCTTGTTAAATCATATCCGATATCTGAAGCAGATGAAGGTAACATCAATGTAGAGTCATTTGATAATGTGACAGCTGTAAGCATGATAATCAATAACATCGCTTCATATCACAGAAATGTTGTTAACGGCGGAAAGACGATAGTAGGTTTCCCTTCATACGACGGCAGAGGCCCGATCATTGTAGGTAACGAATCTATCGGTGTATCCGCACATTCTTCAAACGTTGACGGTTGTATGGATTTCCTAAGGACCGTCATGAGCGCTGATTGTCAGAGGAGTTTTGCATCAGCAAACGGTTTTGAGGGCGGTATCCCCGTAAACCGTCAGGCATTCGCTCAGGTAAGCGATGAGTACATCACTTCATTTAATTCAAGATATAACAACTCGGGAGCTACAGGCAGCACAGAGGCTATGAGTATGTCATCCGTCTTCTCCGGCCCTGCTGATGATTCTCTTAAGAACGGATTCGAATCAGTAGTTACGGGGCTTACCGGTAACGGTTACACGGTAGATGCTCCTATCAATGCGATCGTAAGAGAAGAGATACCTGCTTACTTCGAAGGACAGAAGTCTCTTGATGAAGTTATCAATATCATCAATGACAGAGTTCAGACTGTTCTGAATGAACGCGGATGATGTAATCAGGATGTTCAATAAGAGAGCCTGAGGTGACATCAAGGTCTATGAATGCTATTTCCACGGCGGTTTGATGGAGTGAAATAAGGCTCCATAAGATTCGGTAAAACACTCAATTTGTCCGCTGCTCAAGCACTGTTGTACGCGTGTTAAGGATAATTGACGCATAACTTGACAGAGTGTTAATATTTTATCGAATTTTTATTTATGGAGGTCTTAAAAATGGCTATTTTTGAAGGTTCCGGCGTAGCAATCGTCACACCATTTACAAACGACGGAGTTGACTTCGCTAAGCTCGAGAAGCTTATCGAATTCCACATTGCCAATAAGACTGATTCCATCATCATCTGCGGATCAACAGGTGAGGCTGCAGCCATGAGTGATGAAGAACACAAAGCAGCCATCAAGTGTGCCGTTGATACGGTTGCAGGAAGAGTTCCCGTTATCGCAGGTACAGGTTCCAACGATACAAACTATGGTATCCAGCTTACGAAAGAAGCACAGAAATTAGGTGCTGATGCGGCTTTGGTCGTAACACCTTACTACAATAAGTGCACACCTGAAGGTCTCGTAATGCATTACAGGGCCATCGCCAACAGCGTTGACATTCCGCTCGTTCTTTACAATGTTCCTTCAAGAACTAACGTAAATATCAGCCCTGACGTTCTTTACAGGCTCGCAGATCAGGAGAATATCGTTGCTGTTAAGGAGTGTAACCTGAGCCAGGTTCCCGAGACATACAGCAAGTGCGGAGACAGATACACACTTTATTCCGGTGAGGACGGACTTGTTGTTCCGATGCTTTCGCTCGGTGCTAAAGGTGTTATCTCAGTTATCGCCAATATCATCCCTGAAGTTACACATACGATGGTAAGGTCATACCTTGACGGTGATATCGCTAAGGCAAGACAGCTTCAGATCGATGTTATTCCTCTTGTTAAGGCCATGTTCTGCGAAGTTAATCCTATTCCTGTCAAGGAAGCTATCAATATCCTCGGCATCGATGTAGGACACTGCAGACTTCCTTTGTGCGACATGAGTGCAGCAGGTCACGACCGTGTTGTTGAGACATTGAAGGCTTACGATACGTCTGCAATTACTTCTTTCTTCGCATAATCAAAACTTAAGGAGCTTTACAGATGACAAAGATTTTTCTTAACGGGTGCTGCGGCAGAATGGGTCGCGCCATTTCAGCCATGGCTGCTGATAATTCAGAGTTTGACGTTGTGGCAGGTGCGGATATCGTTGATAACAACGGATTCTCGTATCCTATCTTCAAGAGCATCACAGAGTGTAACGTCGATTACGACGTAATCGTTGACTTCTCTAATGCTGCGGGCGTACCTGCACTTATCGATGCTGCATTACAGAGCAAAAAGCCTCTTGTTTGCTGCACCACGGCACTTACTGAAGATACGATCGCCAAGCTTAACGATGCTTCAAAGGTGATACCCGTATTTAAGTCCGCTAACATGAGCGTCGGAATGAACGTTCTTATCGGTCTTGTTAAGCAGGCAACAAAGATCCTCTATCCCGGTTACGACATCGAGATAGTTGAGGCACATCACAGAAGAAAGCTTGACGCTCCGTCCGGAACGGCTCTCATGATCGCTGATTCCATCAATTCCGTTGCTGAGGATGACCTCGAGTACATCTTCGACAGACATAAGGAAAACAAGGCCAGAGGCGATAAGGAGATAGGTTTCTCCGCTATCCGCGGCGGTAATATCGTCGGTGAGCATGAAGTGTACTTCATAAGTGACGAAGAAACTGTTAAGATATCTCACAGTGCGAAGACGAGAGACGCTTTCGCACGCGGTGCACTCGCTGCTGCCGCATTTGTAGCTGATAAGGGTCCCGGAATGTATGCGATGGACGATATAATCGCCGGGGCTTTTAACTAAGAGGAGGAATAACTAATGACAAATCAGTTGCTCGCTTTATTTGCGGATCCAACAACAAGTCCTGATGCACAGCAGGCTGCTCAGGCTGAATGGATCATGATGATCGGTATGGTCGTACTGTTTGGTGCGATCTTCTACTTTATGGTCTATCTTCCGCAGAAGAGAAGAGATAAGAAGCTTAAGGAGCAGATGGAGAAGCTCTGTATCGGAGATAAGGTTGCTACTATCGGCGGTCTCGTAGGCGTAGTTGCAAATATCGCAGAGGATGAGGTTACTATCTATACTTCAGCTGCCAACACCCCCGTTACATTTACAAAGGCTGCCATCCAGACTGTAGTTCCCAGAAACGGCGAGAATTCAGATTCCAAGAAGGATAAGAAGTCTTCCAAGTAATATCCTTCGCAAGATAAGCTATGGCGAAGATACCGGAAAGCACAATTGAAGAAGTATTGTCCCGCGCTGACATCGAGTCAGTCGTCGGACAATATGTAACTTTTACTAAGAGAACAGGCCAGAATCTTTTTGGCCTGTGTCCTTTTCATTCGGAAAATACTCCGTCTTTCTCGGTAAGCATTCCCAAGCAGATCTATAAGTGCTTCGGTTGTCAGAAGTACGGTAATTCCATCGGATTCATAATGGAGATGGAGAAGTTGTCATTCCCTGAGGCTGTTAAGTACTTAGGTGACAGATACGGCGTCGACGTTCAGTGGGGCGACGATGACAGTGAGAATACCAAGAACCTGAAGGAAAGAAAGAAGCGCGTCATGAATATCCTGACCGATGCGGCGGGATACTACTATAAAGCTCTTAATTCCGATGCGGGAAAAGCTGCGCGTGATTATGCGGCAAAAAGGCAGTTATCAAATGAGACTCTCACGAAGTTCGGGATCGGATATGCTCCTGACGGATTTGATAATCTTTACAGTTTTCTTAAGTCAAAAGGTTATAACGATGAGGATCTTAATGATTCCGGATTGTTCACCAGGTCCAAGAAGGGAAATCTCATCGACCTGTTCAGAGGGCGTTTCATCGTTCCCATCTTTGATGCATTCGGCAAGATAATCGCATTCGGCGGACGTAACTTAGGCCCTGAACTTCCCAAGTACGTTAATTCTCCTGATTCACTTGTATATAAGAAGCAAAACCACCTTTATGCTTTAAACTTCGTTCCGAGGAACACGAAGCAGCTCATCATAGTTGAGGGGTACATGGATGCCATTGCCATGCATCAGGCCGGTATCAACAATGCCGTTGCAGCTCTCGGAACATCTTTCACGGACAGCCAGCTTCGACTGGCATCAAAGTATGCTGAGGAAGTGGTATTCTTCTTTGACAGCGATAAGGCGGGCAAGGCTGCTGCAATAAGGGCAACCAACATGATGCTTGCTTATCTTAAGAGGATGACAGGCATCAAGATAAGGATCAGGATTGCTTCCGTTCCTGAAGGAAAGGATCCTGACGAGTATATAAAGACTTACGGAGCAGACAGCTTTAAGTCTGTGGTAAAGAGTGCCAAGGACGTTAACGATTATCTGTTCGACAGGGCGTATGACGACAACTACGATAAAGACTCCGGTCTTGACCTGACTAAGTATCAGGAAGACATCATCACTTACGGTTCCTGGATATATGATCCCATAAAGCGTGAGAAGATGGCTGTGCTTGCAGCGCAGTATCTTGGTGCGAGGGCGGAGACGATACTTTTTGCCATGGAGCATGCGGAGAAGGCTGCGATGGAAGCAAGCCGCGGCAATGAGCAGCGTGAGTCCGAGCGTAAAGAGAAGACAGAAGTCGAACAAAGACGCACAAGTGCGCCCGTTAAGGTTCCCAATGCCGACCGCGTTACCCGCGATGAGATAGAGTTGTTCGTGCGTGCCGTAAGACTCGGCGGAGTGCTTGCCGATGAGACGAAGATCGAACGTAATGACGTAATTAGAAAGAACGACTTTTCCGGTTCAAACATGAAGGAGATCGTAGGATTCTTCCTTGAGCACTTCAACGAGAAGACAGGTGTCAGTGATGCTCTGCTCATAACCAAGATGAGCGACCTTCTGCTTAACGGTCTTAAGGCCGAGACATTCTACATCAAGGCAAGTGAACAGATATCACGAGAATCTAATATCAATGCAGAAGTTGATATGTACAAAAGGACTCTTTACAATGTCCGTCTTAAGAAGAGTCAGGACGAATTAAAACTCGTGGATTCGCTCATTCAGACTACTGAAGATAAGGATAAGAGGGAAGAGTACATAGAACTTAATAACAAGATCGAACTTTATAGACAAAAACTCATTGAGAAGAGAAATAAATTGTGATAAGCCCCGTTGACGATTTTTTACCCGTAAGACTTAAAGCGGTGCACGATATGGCTGTAGAAGGCCTCGATGACCTTACCGGAAGGAGGATCATCGACGTAGGTTCCGATCATGGTCATCTGTCCCTTTATGCACTTATCCACGATAATTTCAAAAGTGCCGTTCTTACGGACATACATGAGGCACCTGCAAAAAGATCCGAAGATACCTTACGTATGTACGGATATGCAGACAGATCTGAAGTTTATTGTACTGACGGTCTTGACGGTGTAGAACTTAATGAAGGCGACATCATCGTAATGGCAGGCCTTGGAGGCAATAACATGATAGATATCATGGGGAGAGTCGCACAAAGGGAAGATGCGCAGCTTCTTAAGTCGCTCGTATGGTGTCTGCAGCCGCAGAAATCATCGGATAAGTTAAGGCAGTATCTTTTTGAGAGCGGATTTGAGATCACGGATGAGAATGCCTGCGAGGACAGAGGAATCAATTACGTTATCCTGAAGGCGGTCTATACGGGTGTGAAGGCAGACTATACTCTTAAACAGAAGTACTACGGTCCCGTGATCCTTAAACGGGCAAAGTCGGGAGAAGAGGATGCGTTAAGGTATAAGCAAAGACTTGATGAGAGATTTAATATCGCTCAAAGAGGCGACGAAGAGATACGTAAGATGCTCGAGGAGGTATGACATGAGCAGGATCAAGGACATAACGGATTTTCTGGATACGATAGCACCGCCCGAGACTGCTGAATCATGGGATAATCCCGGGCTTCTGACCGGCAAGCGCGACCGGAAGGTGACATCGGTCGTGCTAAGTCTGGATGTGACGTCTTCTGCGATAAAACAGTGCGTAGACACGGGCTCGAATCTTCTTCTCACGCATCATCCGTTGATCTTCGGCGGTATCGACACGGTAAGCCAGGAGGATACGAACGGGCTTTTGCTGTCGCTTCTTATAAAGAACGATATCACTTGCTACGCGGCTCATACGAATCTTGATAAGGCTGAGGAGTACAGCAACTTCATCCTGGCAAGAAGGCTTGGTGCCGTCCCTGAGAGCATCAGTTCTGTCGAAGGAACGGTGTGCGGTGCTTACTATGAACTTCCCGAGGCCGTGACGCTTCGTGAGTATATGGATACCATTAGGGAGAAGCTTAACTGCACGGGTACTATAAGCATAAACGATACTTTGAATACGCTGCGGAAGGTTTTCGTGCAGGGGGGATCATTTGAAGAAGATGATATCGATGCTGTCGCAGAAA
Organism: Clostridiales bacterium; assembly: GCA_017958365.1. Taxonomy (GTDB): domain Bacteria; phylum Bacillota; class Clostridia; order Saccharofermentanales; family Saccharofermentanaceae; genus Saccharofermentans. Next base: position 20,014 of record JAGDCV010000023.1, on the reverse strand, counting down.
GCGGCGCTGACCTTGTGGTGTCGGGTGAGATCAAGCATCACGTCACCTTGCTTCTGGCGCATAAGGGCATACTGAGCGTGATCGCAGGGCACAACGCCACGGAGCGCGTGTATATGGAGAACATGACTGAGGTTCTTCAGAAGGCTTTCCCCGAGGTTGGTTTCTACTACAATGCCGGCAGTGAGAATGTGTTATAATATGCCTGTTTTCCGACCGGTCGAGGCAATCGCGGGCACCATATGCGAAAGCAGGTGCGTGAGGAAAGTCCGGGCTTCACAGGACAATGGTGCCGGGTAACGCCCGGTGAAGGTGACTTTAAGGAAAGTGCAACAGAAAAGAAAACCGCCCGTCTCTCCGGAGTCGGGTAAGGATGAAAAGGCGAGGTAAGAGCTCACCGGCGGTGTGGAGACATACCGGCCTTGTAAACCCCACCTGAAGCAACGTCGTGGAAGGCAACCGTGGTCCGCGGGTCTTAGGAGACGGCTTGAGCCTGAGGGTAACTTCAGGCCACAGATAGATGATTGCATATAACAGAACCCGGCTTATCGGCCGTGTCGGAACAATAAAAAGTAAGGAGAGACATCATGGGCGCAGAATCTTATTTGAGCAGAGGCGTATCGCCTACTAAGGATGAGGTTAAGGCAGCAGTTAAGAATCAGGATAAGGGTGTATTCCCGGGAGCTTTTGCCAAGCTCATACCTGATATCGCAGGTGATCCCGAGTACTGCACGGCTATCCATGCTGACGGCGCCGGCACAAAGTCTTCTGTCGCGTACCTGATGTTTAAGGAGACGGGTAACTACGACTGGTTCAAGGGCCTTGCTCAGGATTCTCTTGTCATGAATACTGATGACCTTGCATGCGTAGGTGCTTACAAGAATCTGTCTCTTTCGAATACCATCGGACGTAATGCTCACCGTGTTGACGGTAAGGCGATTGCCAAGATCATCGAAGGTTATGATGAGATGGTCTCTAAGCTTTCCGACCTTGGCATCAATATCACGATGTGCGGCGGCGAGACTGCTGACGTGGGAGATCTTGTTCAGACATTGATCGTTGATTCCACGATAGTTGCAAGAGCGAAGAGGGAAGACATCATCAATGCCGCTAATATCCAGCCCGGTGATGTTATCGTAGGTCTTGCTTCCTTCGGTCAGGCCACATATGAGAATTCCTATAATTCAGGAATGTCATCTAACGGTCTTACGGCTGCAAGACATCTTCTTCTCTCGAAGTACTACTACGAGAACTTCAAGGAGTCTTTCTCATCGACTATCTCTGAGGATAAGGTTTACTGCGGTAAGTACAGACTTACTGATAAACTCCCGGGATCCGAGCAGACAGTAGGTGAGGCCATCCTTTCTCCCACAAGGACTTATCTTCCTGTTATTGCCAAGGTTCTTGATAACTACAGAGGCAATATCAACGGTATCATCCATTGTACCGGAGGCGGACAGGGCAAGTGCGGAGACTTTGGTAAGAATGTCCGTTACATTAAGGATAATCTGTTCGAATTCCCGCCGTTGTTCAAGGCCATCTATGAGTCAGGTGATATTCCGATGAAGGAGATGTTCCAGGTATTTAACTGCGGTCACAGACTTGAGTTCTACTGTAATTCCGAAGAGGCAGCTGCCGGCATCATCGCCATTGCCGATTCTTTCAATATCGATGCTAAGATCGTCGGACACGTTGAGGCTTTGCCCGAAGGCTCTTCGAATGAGGTTATCATCCGTCACGGCGGCGAAGAATTTGTCTACAATTATTGATCGGTTAATAGTAAAATATATTTATCTATTCCCATCATAAGGAGGACTGCGCTTATGGAGTCTATCAAGAAATACGTTGCTGAGTTCATCGGTACGTTTGTCCTTGTCTTCGCTGCTTGCGGCACAGCTGCTGCTCTCGGTTGTAAGACATCTGAAGTAAATGCTGCGTATATGCTTACCGCACTTGCTTTTGGTCTTGTCATCGTAGCTATGGCTTATTCAATCGGTAATATCTCCGGTTGCCATATCAACCCTGCAGTTTCACTCGGTGTCCTCATCTCAGGCAAGATGAGTGCCAAGGATTTCTGCGGATATGTCATTTCCCAGTTCTTGGGCGGTATCGTAGGTGCTTTCTGCATCGGAGTTGTTCTCGGATTCGACTGTGGATTCGGTGCTAACGGACTTTATAACGGAAACATAACACTTTCCGTCTTCGTAGAGGTTCTCCTCACATTCATCTTTGTTCTTGCTATCCTCGGTGTAACAAGTAAGCCTGAGTTCTCTAACGTTGCAGGCATCGTCATCGGTCTTACTCTTACACTCGTTCATATCTTCGGAATCCACTTCACGGGTACTTCCGTAAATCCCGCAAGATCATTTGCTTCTGCTGTTTTCGCAGGCGGTGAGGCCCTTGCTAATTGCTGGGTATTCATCGTAGCTCCCCTTATCGGCGGCGCTCTTGCAGCTTTGGTCTGGAAGTTCCTCGCCGCTCCCGAGTCGAAGTGATATTGAAACTTATAATTAACCAAAAACGCCTTTGCTTACCGCAAGGGCGTTTTTATGTGGCTTTTAAAGCAGATACAAAGTAAAATTTATCTATACTTACGGAAGTGAGGTATCTCATATGGGTATGACCATGACACAGAAGATACTTGCCGATCACGCCGGACTGTCAGAAGTTCATGCTGGGGATCTGATAGAAGCCCGCCTGGACAAGGTTCTCGGCAACGATGTTACCACGCCTCCTGCCATCAGGATATTTGAGCAGATGGGTGCATCGCAGGTCTTTGATAAAGACAAGGTGATCATGGTCCCCGATCACTTCACTCCTAATAAGGATATCAAGTCAGCTGAATTAAGTCAGTGCATGCGCTGCTTCGCGAAAGATCACTCAATTACCAATTACTATGAATTAGGCCGTAAGGAAATGGGCATTGAACATGTCATCATTCCGGATAATGGTCTTATACTGCCGGGTGATGCCATAATCGGTGCCGATTCACATACATGTACTTACGGAGCGCTGGGCGCTTTTGCAACCGGCGTCGGTTCCACGGACCTTGCCTGTGCCATGGCGTCCGGAAGCACATGGTTCAGGGTTCCTGAAGCCATAAAAGTAGTTCTTACGGGTAAGCCCGGAAAATATGTCACGGGTAAGGACATCATCCTGCACCTGATAGGAATGATAGGTGTAGACGGCGCTTTATATAAGTCGCTCGAGTTTATAGGTGACGCAGTTAAGGAGCTGTCGATTGACCAGCGCCTTACCATATCCAACATGGCTATCGAGTGCGGTGGCAAGAACGGCATATTCCCGGTTGATGAGATTACCCTGGCTTATATTGCCAATACAAATCCTGAGCGCTACTCGAATAACGAATATAAGGCTTATACCGCTGATGATGATGCGGAGTATGAGAGTGTGATTGAGATCGATCTTAGCAAGGTTCCGCTTACAGTCGCATTGCCGCATCTTCCTTCAAATACGAAGCCTGCTTCTGAAGTAAAGGACATGAAGATAGATCAGGTCGTTATCGGTTCCTGCACCAACGGAAGAGAAGAGGATATAAAGATCGCGGCAGAACTGTTTAAGGGCAGGAAGGTTGCCGACGGCGTAAGGTGCATCGTGATCCCCGGATCCCAGCGCGTTTACCGTAAAGCTTTGGATGAAGGCTGGCTTGCGGTCTTCGACGATGCGGGATGCGTTATCTCGACGCCTACTTGCGGTCCCTGTCTTGGAGGTCACATGGGGATTCTTGCTGAAGGTGAAAGGTGTGTATCCACAACTAACAGGAACTTCGTAGGACGTATGGGACACGTTAAGTCCGAGGTCATCTTAAGCGGAGTTCCCGTTGCCGTCGCTTCAGCGATAAAGGGCTTTGTGGCGACGCCGGAAGAAGTATAAGGAGGAAGATGTATGTCAGTTAAAGGTACTGTTTTCAAATACGGCAACGATGTTGATACTGATGTTATCATTCCTGCAAGGCATCTTACTTCCGCTGACCCGAAGCATCTCGCTCAGCATTGCATGGAAGATATCGACACCTCGTTTGTAAAGAACGTCAAAGAAGGCGACATCATGGTTGCAGGAAGCAACTTCGGCTGCGGCTCTTCAAGAGAACATGCCCCCGTCGCCATCAAAGCAAGCGGCATATCTTTGGTTATAGCAGACAGCTTCGCAAGGATCTTCTATCGAAATGCAATTAACGTAGGCCTTCCCATCCTGGAGTGCCCCGAGGCGGCTGCTGCCATCAATGCAGGTGATGAAGTTGAAGCGGACTTTGACATTGGTGTCATCCGCGACATAACAACAGGGCAGAGCTTTACCGCGAAGCCTTTCCCGGAGTTTATCAAAAAGATCATTGACGCAGGCGGACTCGTTCAATACACAAAGTCAAAGACGGAGGCTTGATATGAAGTCATACAAGGTCGCAGTTATAGGCGGAGACGGAATAGGTCCCGAAGTAACCTCATCAGCCGTACAAGTGCTTAAAAAGGTTGCTGATAAATTCGGTTTTACATTGGATTTTACGGAATGCGATGCAGGAGGATGCTCCATTGATAAGGCCGGAGTTCCTTTGACTGAGCAGACTCTTGATATATGCAGATCATCAGATGCTGTCTTGCTTGGTGCCGTCGGCGGACCGAAGTGGGATAACGTCGAACCGTCCCTTCGTCCCGAACGTGCTTTGCTGGGACTTCGTTCCGGACTCGGTCTTTATTCAAACTTAAGACCTGCTTTGATGTTTAAGGAGTTATCTTCGGCATCTCCTCTTAAGAATGTTGAGGCCATGGATATCCTTATTGTTCGCGAATTAACGGGCGGAATCTACTTTGGTAGGCACGGCCGATCTGATTCGTCTGAAGTGCTGTCTGACGGCTCCGTGAAGGGGGTTACGGCTTACGATACCGAGGAGTATTCGACGGCAGAGATAACACGTATTTTGAAGGAAGGCTTCAGATATGCGCAGGGGCGCAATAAGAAACTGACCCTGGTTGATAAGGCGAATGTGCTTGAGTCTTCAAGACTCTGGCGTGAGATCGCATCTTCAATTGCCCCTGATTATCCTGATGTTCAATTGGATTATCTTTATGTTGATAACTGCTCGATGCAGCTTATAAACAGGCCGTCGACTTTTGATGTCATCGTTACATCCAATATGTTCGGCGACATCCTATCGGACGAGGCGGGCATGATAACAGGTTCAATCGGAATGCTCCCGTCAGCGTCCCTTGGCGCCCCCGGAACTCCCGGTATGTATGAGCCTGTTCACGGTTCTGCTCCTGATATAGCAGGTACGGGCAAGGCAAATCCTCTTGCTACCATACTCTCGGCTTCAATGCTCCTTCGCTGGTCCTTAGGTGAGACCGATGCATCTGATGCCATAGAAAAAGCCGTCCGCTTAACTTTGGCAGACGGCTTCAGAACTCCTGATATTATGGGTGACGGTGAGGGCGTAACCGCAGTTGATACCGAAGGCATGACCGCGGCAGTCCTTAGCAGGATCTGATCATTTCTTTATTCTTAATTCCTCTGCTATCTTCGCGAATGCCTCGCGGGAATTCTTTATCGTGTTCTCGGATACGCAGAAAGCAAGTCTCATGTAACCCGTTCTCTTGAATGATGCACCGGGGACGAGAAGGAGATTGTATTTCGCGCAGATGTCCTGGAATTCGGTGTCAGAAAGACCGTCCGGAGTCTTCATGAAGATGTAGAGTGCGCCGTTAGGCTTAACAGCTTCGAAGCCCGCATCAACGATGTTAGAGTAAAGAAGATTTCTTCTGTGCTCGTAGTTTGCAACATCAACCTTGGCATTAAGAGACTTCTCTACGACCTTCTGCCAGATAGCAGGAGCGTTAACACTTCCGAGGATCCTGTTGGAAAGAACGATCGCGCCCGTAAGGTCTTCGTAATCAGCGTTGTTAGGAGAAACGAGAGTATATCCGATACGTTCTCCGGGAAGGGAGAGGGACTTACTCCAAGAGAAGCAGATTACAACGTTATCGATATATTTAAGTACCGGGGGTACAGTGAGACCATCGTAGACAAGGTCGATGTAGGGCTCGTCTGAGATGACCTGGATTACGTGATCCTGAGCCTTGAGAAGTTCGTTTAGCTTAGTAAGCTGTTCAGAACTGTATACGACACCTGAAGGATTATTAGGTGAGTTGATGATGACAGCCTTAGTCCTGGGTGTGATCGCCTTGCTTATGGCATCAAAGTCAGGCATGAACTTATCGTCCGTCTGAACGATGATTACCTTACCGTTATGATTCTCTATGTAATTAATGTACTCCATGAAGAAAGGAGCGAGAACGATTACTTCGTCGCCGTCATCAAGGAGGGAGTGTAGAACGTCATTCATAGCACAGGCGGCTCCGACAGTCATGCAGACTGCGCCTGCATCGATAGTTAGACCTGACTGTGCCGCTCTCTGCTCAGCGATGGCAGCCCTTGTAGACTCGTAACCTGAGTTGCTCATATAACCGTGCATACCGGGTGTCGGGTTATCGGCAAGTTCTCTTAAAGCGTCTGCAACTTCCTTAGGGGGTTCGAGATCAGGGTTACCGATAGAGAAATCAAATACTTTATCCTCTCCGTAGATCTTCTTGAGTCTGTTTCCTTCCTCGAACATCTTTCTTATGGCAGAGCCCGAAGCGAGCTTCTCTTTAATCTTGGCAGAGATCATAATGATACCTTCTTTTTAATTGATATTTACTGATTATATTTCAACTTTAGTTTTCTGTGAACAATCATGTGGAAGTTATTGACATCAGCAGGATAAGTGATAACATATGAACGAGTGCTCATATGAGTATATATTCATACGAGGTGTTGCTGCCGTGAATACTATTAAGATACTCCTTCTGATCGCTGCTGCCGGTCACATCCTGTGCGGATGCTGTGATTGCCTTATTACTTATGTCCCGGGAGGAAAGAAGTTTGATGTTAAGGCTCTGGGGGACAATAAGAAGATGGCGGAAGTGTTCGGCGGCATGCCATTGAAGAATCCTCTATTGTCAATGCTTCTTGGGTGTCTCGCGCTGTTTATGTGCTCGGCAGGGTATTACGGGCTGTATCTGTGGATGAAGGATTTTTCTGAAGTAACGGCTGTCGTTATGCTTGTTTCAGCTGCATTGTTCTTCATATTCGGTGTGGCGCATCATATTTTATGCGGCGTTTCCGAGTGGTTCTATATACGTATGGGGATGACGGAGGAGGCGAGAAGCGCCGTGGTCAAACTCTTCAAGGATACCGCCCTAACCATGATAGTTTGTTATATCGGCTGGGCGGTGTTCGGTATAGCGTTGTTGGCAGCAATTGTTACCGGTCGTACGGATCTTCCTTTATGGGCTTGTATCTTCAATATAGTTCCGCTGTTTGTAGTTACATTCCCGCTTCATATAGGCGGCATGGGCAACTGGTGCGGTTCTTTAATGTTCCTGGGACTTTTGATTCTGATCTGATATTGCTTGACAATGCAGGACAGAATCAGTATTATACTTGAGTCAATTAGGAAGCAGAACACCGTGTTCTCACCTCGAGCATAGGCGAAGAGGTCCATATTATAAGGCTATCGGGCCGGTATGGGATGAACGGTATTTTGCTTGACCGTTCTTTTTTTATGATTGGAGGTGTTACACATCGCTAAAGCAAACGGAAATCAGATGGTGAACGACAATATCAAGTTCAGCAAGGTCAGACTTATCGATGCTGAAGGTAACATGGTCGGTGTTGTTTCTATTGATGAGGCCATGAGTAAGGCAGAAGAAGCAGATCTGGACCTTGTGTGCATCTCGGCTAATCCCGATAACCCGGTCTGCAGGATCATGGATTACGGCAAGTACCTTTTCGAGCAGAGCAAGAGAGAGAAGGAAGCCAAGAAGAAGCAGAAAGAGACCGAACTCAAGGAAGTCGGCATGAAGCTTACGACAGATACGCACGATATCGAAGTTAAGCAGAGAATGGTTATCAAGTTCCTTAAGAACGGCGATAGAGTCAAGATCAAGATCAGATACCGTGGGCGTGAGATGGCGTACCAGCAGCAGGGATTCGGAGTAATGGAGAAGTTCATGGAAGGAATCGCTGAATACGGTCAGGTTGACAAGGAACCCAGAATTGAAGGACGTGACATGGTAATGTTCGTCGTACCGAAGAAGAATAAGTAATACATGAAGGAGGTCATGATAACATGCCTAAGCAGAAGACACACAGTTCATCTAAGAAGAGATTCAAAGTAACGGGTACCGGTAAGGTACTGAGAGCACAGGCTTTCCGCCGCCATATCCTCAGTAAGAGACCCACAAAGAGAATGCGTCACTTGAGACACAACATTCTCGCATCTGAGCAGAATAGAAAAGTCATCCGCAAGATGATCCCTTATATGTAATAGGAATGGATTGGAGGAAGTAATATATGTCTAGAGTAAAAAGAGGAGTTCGCACAAGAGCTCGCCACAGGAAAGTATTAAAGCAGGCTAAGGGTTATTTCGGTCATAAGAGCAAGCTGTTCAAGGTTGCTAACCAGGCTGTTCTCAAGTCCGGTAACTATGCATACAGAGACAGAAGACAGAAGAAGAGGGATTTCAGAAAGCTCTGGATCACAAGAATCAATGCAGCAGCTCGTTTGAACGGTATGTCTTACTCAAGATTCATGGACGGTTTGAAGAAGTCCGGTGTTGAGCTCGACAGAAAGGTTCTCTCTGATATCGCTATCACAGATCCTCAGGGCTTCACAGCTTTGGTTGAGAAGGCAAAGGCTGCTCTGTAATTCATAATTAAAGAGATAAATATTAAAGGCTGTCCGTGAGACAGCCTTTTTTATTACCCGGTTATCCTGTTGAAGGGAATCTCATAATTCCACGGTGATATCTGCTCGAACGTGTGTGAAGCGGCGAATACGTCTTCATCGCGGTACTTCTTTCCGATTATCTGCATACCGACGGGAAGACCGTTCTTTGTAAATCCGCAGGGAACGGATGCTGCCGGGTTCCCCGTGAAGTTCTCAAGAAGTGTAAGACAGAAGCCTATAAGCGGATCGCACGGCTTGCCGTTAAGTATAACGGGACCTTTTGTATTACGGTCCGAAGCGTTAAGAACGGGAGCGCAGGTCGTTACTGGAGATATGATTAGATCATACTTATCGAAGACGTTCTGCTGCTCATCGAGGATCTCGGTTCGCAGTTCATTGAAGTAACGGTAGTCCATGACAGTAGAATTGAATGCGATATCGTTCCAGTAGATAAACTCTTCGGGAAGTTCGTCAGCATGATCACCGATAAGATCAAATCCTTCCTTCTTCCAAAGCTCGATATCTATGGATGTGTCAATGCTGATGCTCCTGCACCAAAGACGAGCGAAGTCATCCTGGCTGTGTCTGAAGTTAAAGCGTACCTCATCAACATGTGCACCTGCCTGTCTGAACTTATATGCTGCTTCACGTACTATTCCGGCGATCTCCTTATCTACTTCAAAAAGATCGAAGTCGGGCGTGAAAGCAATCTTCCAGTCTTTGACCGGCTTCTTCATGAGGTCTGTGAAATCACGCTTGCCGAACGGTATGCTGAACGGGTCGCGCGGGTTAAACCTTGCCATGTAATTCATGATGAGTGCGCTGTCTTCAACGGTCCTTGATATGCTGCCGTTAAAGCAGAAAGGATGAGTCGCAGTCCATGCGTCCGGCCTGCATACTGAAGGGACGGAACCTACCGATCCTTTAAAACCGAAGCACGAACACCACGATGACGGGATCCTTATGGAGCCTCCGCCGTCAGAGCCTTCTGCGAGCGGGAGCATGCCGTCAGCTACAGCGGCTGCGGATCCTCCGGAAGAACCTCCTGAGTTATGGTCGGTGTTGAATGGGTTTGAGGTAGGACCGTATAGCTTGTTATCGCATGTACCCCTGAATCCGAATGCAGGTGCGTTTGTCTTGCCGACTGCAATTGCTCCTGCTTCAGAAGCTGCTTCGTAGAAATTGGAATCTGCATTATCGGTCCTTATAAGTGATCTGACACCGCCGTGGCTGTTGGACCAGCCTTTCTTCGACGGGAGAAAATCCTTAAGTCCGACGGGAACACCCGAGAGAGGTCCCAATTCCTCGTGACGGGCGATCTTTTCCTCGAGTTTCTTCGCTTCTGAAAGAGCATCCTCGAATTTTGTGTATACAAAAGCATTGAGGGAAGGATTGCGTCTGCTTATCCTGTCCTCGTAATGCTTTATGACTTCAGTCGGAGTTACGTTGCCGCTTATGACCTCGCGTCCGAGTTCGATCGCGGAAAGCTCATATAGTTCCATATTATCCGAATGCGCTCAGGTATTCCTGTCCTATGCCGTTATTCTCCCAGGACTTGGATACTTTATAACCCAAAGGTGAGAACACAGCTTCGAAAACAAGCTCGATAACCATGGATGTCGTAGCGCAGATCAGTACCTGAGTCCAGTTCCATCCGAAGAAGACGTGTGAAACGAGTGCAGAGAAGACGAAGTTGTCTACCCACTGACCTAAAGCTGTTGAGATAAAGCTTCTTAATGCAAAGTTACCGTAAGAACCCTTGTCGATATGCTTTCCGATGTATTCATTCGAGTAAGAGTTCACGACGGAAGATACGATCATGGCTATGGCTGAACCTAACACGATATACCATGCACTGCCGAATGTGCTGTTAAGACCTGAATTGATGAACTCGCCTGTGGACTCATCGGGAGCGGAGAAATAAGCTGCCCAGTGTCCGGGAGTCATGGAGAGGACCTTAAAGATCCCGACTGTTACAACGTTAATGAACATTGCAAGTATGGAGATCTTTACTGCAGCTCTTGCACCGAATCTTTTACAGATGCAATCCATGCAAAGGAAAGAGATCCAGGAAAGGGCAAGGCCGCTGTTGATGCAAAAGTACTTAGAACTGTAAAGCTCCTTGCTGGCCATAAGATTCATGCATACGACCGACAGGACAAAGATGGTAATGACCATGGAAGGCACATTACGAAGAAGGACTTTATAGTCCCTCAACTCGTTTTTGGTGATATTCATATAGACTCCTTTGGTTTTAATATTTTACAAGCAGGATATCGGACCCGAACTGCTTGGCATGAAAGTGCGTGTTTATTATAATTGTTTTTATCTAAAATACAATGGTCTGTTGGAGGCGTTTATGGAATTCAAGGAACTTGCTAAAGAAAGATATTCCGTCAGGTCGTATAAGGATACGAAGCTTACAAAAGAGCAGATAGACAGACTTCTTGAAGTATCTAATCTGGCACCTACGGGAAAGAACAATCAGCCTCACAGGATCTATGTTCTTCAAAGCGAAGAAGCACTTGAAAAGATCAATGAATTAACACAGTGTGCTTTCCATGCTCCCGTTGTATTCATGTTTACTTATAATCTCGATGAGGACTGGAAGAACTTCAGGGAAGAAGGGATCCGTTCCGGTATCGAGGATGTTTCCATCGTAGCCTGCCACGTCATGTTTGAGGCGCAGGAGATGGGGCTTGGAACATGCTGGGTCAATGCATATCCCAATACTGCTGTTGAGCAGGCTTTTAACATTCCCGATGATGAGAAGTCCGTACTTCTCATGCCGATAGGTTATCCTGCAGACGATTCCGTTCCTTCCGAAAGACACGAGCTTAAGAAGAGCCTCGATAAGATCGTCAGATATCTTTGATCCTGCGGATGATATAATCGTTCGGTATGAAAACAGAAAGACCTTACATCAAAGCCCAAATCACTTCTAAAGCCGAGAAAGCCGTTAAACGCGGACACCCCTGGGTATATGGTGAAGAGATTACATCTTTGTCGGGTGACGTATCCGACGGGGACATCGTCGATGTCTTCGCGGGTAACTCCTGGCAGGGTTCAGGTTTTTATAATTCCAACTCGAAGATAACTATCCGAATATTCTCGCGTAACAGCAATGATGTTTTTGATCATGAATTCTGGAAAAGACGCATAGCCTATGCCGTCTCTTACAGAAAGACCGTCATGCCGGGAGAAGACTTTCGAAGCTGCCGTCTCATACACGGTGAAGCAGATCAGATGCCGGGACTTACAGTCGACAGATATGAGGATCTGATAAGCGTTGAGATCGCATCCATGGGAATGGAGAAGATAAGACCGGTCATCTATAAGGCTTTAAGGGAAGTTCTTGAGGAACAGGGAGTACATATACAAGGCATTTATGAGCGTAATGAGATCTCTTTAAGGACTAAGGAAGGTCTCGGGCTTTATAAGGGCTGGTACGACGATGGTCTGCCGCATGCCGACTCCCCCGTTACAACCATTACCGAGAACGGTATTAAGTATATGGTAGATGTTGAGAACGGACAGAAGACCGGATTTTTCCTTGACCAGAAATATAACCGCAAGGCAGCCGCGAGGATAGCGCAGGGGAAGACGGTTCTTGACTGTTTTACGCATACGGGGTCATTCGGTCTTAATGCTGCCGCGGCAGGTGCTGCCCATGTTACTTCCGTGGATATATCAGATACGGCCATTAAGATGGCTCATGATAACGCAGTCCTTAACGGGCTTGAGGATAAGATCATATATGAATGTGCTGACGTGTTCGAGTACTTAACGAAGCTTAAGGAGCAGAAAAGACGAGATTTTGATTACATAATCCTTGACCCGCCGGCGTTCACGAAGTCGCGCGACACCGTAGGTTCCGCGGGAAGAGGGTACAAGGAGATAAACCTGAAGGCAATGCAGCTTCTGCCGCGCGGCGGATACCTTGCCACATGCTCCTGCTCGCACTTTATGACGGAGGAGCTTTTCGAAAAGGCTGTTTCAGGTGCTGCTTTTGACGCGGGAAGGAGCTTAAGACAGATAGAAAAGAGAACTCAGGCGCCCGATCATCCGATACTTTGGAACGTGCCTGAGACTTATTATCTCAAGTTTTATATATTTCAGGTTTTCTGATAATTGCATACTGTATTTTTGGCATACTTTGAAGTACAATTAAAAACGCGAAATCATTATTAGGGGAATGAGAATGATTATAGGCAGCATGATGCATCCAGCACCTGTTTTTGTTTGCGCCGGTCTTTTGCTGGTCGTTGCCATCGTATCCTTTTATTTCTTCATTAAGATCAACAGACATAATAAAGTCGTTTACGATAAGAGAGTCGAAGCCTATAAGAAAGAGATTGAGGATATCCGCAGAAGAGAAGAGGAGAAGGCTATTGCTTCACAGAGGAAAGAGATGGAGCAGCCTCCTGCCAAGGCTCCTGAGGATAAACTGTCGAAGTATGCGCGCAGTGTACAGTTTATGGCTCCCAACGGTGCGAGCTATGATGTTCCGATGATCGATTCGATCACGATCGGAAGAAATCCCAGATGTAATCTTTTTATCAAAGACCCCACTGTTGCCGATCTTCACTGCAAGATACTGTATACAGACGAAGGGTATCTTATCCAGGACTTAGGTACTGAAGGCGGAACCTTTATTGACGGTATCCGCGTTCCGATGAATTCCGTTCAGGAGCTTAAGACCGGAGTTCTTCAGATGGGTAAGGTAACATTCTTCATTACGGTGGATTCGAATAAGAGCTGATAAGGAAAGATATGAGAGTAAAGATATGCACAAGTTGTAATGCCGCCAACGGTGAGAAAGCCACTTATTGCAGAAAGTGTGATGAGTCGCTTGAAGGCGTAGCAATCGTCGAGAGTACCGAGGCAGCCAAGGCAGATGCTTCAAGGAAGGCTTTAAAGGATTCTGAGAAGGATCCTAAGAGTCACGAACCTCCTGTTGTCATGCCCCGCCGTCCTTCTGCTCCTACACCTATCTATTGGCCTTTTATATTGTCCATGCTTTCTTTGCTCGGAATGTTCATTCTCATTGTTGCCTTTGCCATAAGTTCAGCCAATGGTGATGATCAGACCTCATATGACAGATTACAGGGAGATGGCGCTACACCTGCGGTAACTGCCGAGACGACTCCTTCACGCATAGACATATCCGAGGTCATGGTAGGTGATATCGCTGATCAGACATACACCGGTTCAGAGATAACCATTCCTTTCTCTTTAAGTTATAACGATGATGTCCTTGTTGAGGGCACGGATTATACCGTAACTTATTCCGGTAATACTGCAGTAGGTGTTGTTACCGTTCTGTTTGAAGGAACAGGTCCCGATTATGCGGGTTCATTCGAGACCACATATAACATTGTAAGCGGAGATCCCGTCTGTGATGATCCTGCTAACAGGGAGAAAGTCAACTTCGTCATAAGAATGAATGCAGCCATGCTCGGTAGGGCACCGACTCTCGAGGAACTTGTTGATGAGGTCAACAGAATTGCGTCCGGGCAGACAACAGGTCTTGCCTTTGCTGATGAGATCATGTTCTCCGAAGAATGTGATGCCAGAGCCTTGTCCGATGAAGAGTTCCTCAACTGGTTCTATCTCGGAGCTCTTAACAGAGAGGCTGACGAAGCAGGTTTGCAGTACAATATTGGCCTTCTGGCGGACGGCATGAGCCGGGAAGATCTGGTCAACAATATCATGTCTGCTCCGGGCGGTGAATTTGAGGTTTTCTGCAATAGCATAGGCGTTGCGCCTTATTAATCCCATTCAGGTACAAATTGTAACAATGATATCTGTCACAAGAGTGATAGACTAAATTTACGCACTCAAAAAGAAGGGAACAAACGATGACCAAAGTAGTAAATGTCGGCGGAGTTTTGTTGGGTGGAGGCAATCCCGTAAGGATCCAGTCCATGAACAACACTAAGACTCAGGATATCAAGAGTACACTCGATCAGATCTTCGAGTTGTATGAAGCCGGCTGTGATATTACAAGAGTCACCGTTCCTGATATGGAGGCAGCCGAGGCGCTGTCGGAGATAACGAAGAAGTCTCCCATTCCGGTTGTTGCCGATATTCACTTTGATTACCGTCTTGCGATCGAAGCTGCTAAGCACGGAGCTGCCAAGATCAGGATCAATCCCGGTAATATCGGCGGTCCCGAGAAGCTTCGACAGGTTGCTGATGTCTGTAAAGAAAGAGGGCTTCCCATTAGAGTGGGAGTTAACTCCGGTTCCATAGACAGAAAGCTAGTCGAACAGTATGGCGGAGTCTGTGCCGAGAACATGACCAGAAGTGCTCTTGATGCGGTAAAGCTTCTTGAGGATGTTGATTTTGATGATATCGTCATATCGATCAAGTCGAGCAGTCCGAAGCTTACCATTGACACTTACAGGCTCATGAGTAATGTTTGTGATTATCCTTTGCATGTAGGTGTTACTGAAGCAGGAACACTTAAGGAAGGTGCCATCAAGTCTGCCGTAGGAATCGGAGCTTTGCTCGCTGAAGGTATCGGAGATACCATCAGGGTCTCTCTTACGGGTAATCCCGTGGATGAGATCTACGCAGCTAAGAGTATCCTCAAGGCATTAGATCTTTATCACGGCGGTATCACGTTTGTATCCTGTCCTACTTGCGGAAGGACAGAGGTACCTCTCATTGAGATTGCCGAGCAGATTGAAAGCAGGATAGAGAAGTTCCCTTACGATCTTAAAGTATCCGTAATGGGTTGTGCGGTAAACGGTCCCGGAGAAGCCAAGGAAGCTGATATCGGGCTTGCAGGCGGTAAGGATGAATTCCTTTTGTTTGAGAAAGGACAGATCATCAGAAAGCTTAAGGCTGATACCGCAGTAGACGAGTTTGTTGAGGAAGTCAGGAAACTCGGAGAAGAGAAATCCAAGTCGTTAACTAACGAGGTTTAAATGAGAAATCTTATTAAACAGTTGGGGCTGGGACCTGAGTTTGAAGAAGGTCTTGGCGGATTAAATGTCGAGAAAATCGATTATTACAGGAACGATAACCTGATCCTTATCAGGGTCGATTCCCCCATGCCTGATAATTCGGAAGATCTTATCGAGAGTTTGAAAGAACAGATAAGTAACAGAACAGGTTCGACGGTAAAGATAGAGTTTAAGCAGCCAAAGCCGCACAGAAACATGTACGGTCTTGATCCCGAGATCTACAGCATCCTCGAGGAAGAGGAGCAGGCCAAGAAGGAGAAGGCTGCAGCTAAGAAGAAGGAAAAAGAATCCGAAGGTAACAATAAGAATTCCTGGGTTGCTAAGGCTAAGGAAGCCAAGGATCAGGTGTCGGATAACGGCGGTAAGGGAAAGTTCAAGGCTCGTAAGAATGCGGACTCGTTGTTCGGCCGCGTTAAATCAGGAGCTCCGAAGCTCGATATAAAGGACCTTGATGAGCTGAGTCAGGATGTAAATATTGAAGGTAACTTTGTGCTGATGGATGATCAGAAGATGGCTGATATCCTTAAGTTGTCTAAGACCGGTTCATGTGTAATAGCAAAGTTCTATATTGTCGACAGTACAGGCGGTACTAATGCACTGATGTTCTTAAAGCCTGAAGAGGCAGACGGATTCGAGAAGATGTTTGAAGGCGGCGGGTTCGCAGGCTTTCAGGTGTCTGTGAATTATGACAGAGGCGAGAAGGGCGTAAGAGTCAACGGCATATATGAAGCCGAGCCTCCTGCCAAGAGGAAAGAGAATTGTGAATGCCACCGAGTAGAGCTTCACGTTCACTCGAAGATGAGTGAGAAGGATGCTATCAGTAATCCCGGCGATATTATGAATCTTGCCGCTTCATTCGGTCACAGAGCCTGTGCGATAACTGACCACGGCGTAGTACAGGGATTCCCTCAGGCTTTGGACGCTGCAGGCAAGATCAACAAGAAGAAGGGTGAGGGAGAAGAGAAGTTCAAGGCGATTCTCGGATGCGAAGGATATCTCGTCGATGATGGACCGACTATATTCTATAATCTGCCTTATATACCGAAGAAGGATTCCAAGGAACCAAAACCTCCCATGGCTGTAGGTGAGTTTGTATCGATAGCCATCGAGACGGCAGGTGATGATCCCTGTAAGGATACATTTACTCGTATTGCAGCCAGCAAATACAGACTTAAAGGTTACAAGGGCATACGTCCCGAGATCGAGGGGGAGACAGATGCACAGGCGCAGGAGTTTGCATCGCATGATATAGACAAGAGTCTGTGGGATCCTGACGAGATCCCCGAGAATCTGCGTGATGAGAATCTTCCGGGTATTCCTGACTATGGTGAGAAGGATGCCAATCATGTCATCAACATAGATGACAGTGTCAGCACGCCTTATTCTGAAGACGGCACACTTGTTGTTCCTGATGAGATCGTCTATGAGCATGTGGCTGACTTCTATGCCGATGTTGATGATGTTATCTATACAGGCAAGGGTGAACCTTGTGACTCATATTTCCGAATGGGTGAGCTTTGTGAGTTCATAGGTGAAGCTTATGTAACCGGTGAGAACATATTCGAAGTATTGGGCTTCTTAAGACGCGCCGGATTCGGTATCAATATCGAGGATCACAAGTATTACAGGAATAAGTTCCTGACTCCTGCGATATCCATCGAGGATATCAGGAAATATGCATGTCCTGAGAATATAACTGAGATCTATCCCGGGACGATCAACGAGCTTGTCGATAAGACTCACATAGATGCTCAGTTTGTTATTGATTATCTGACGGCTGAAGGCTCGGCTGATCCTGAGGCTTTAAATCTTAAGATCGGTCATAAGAGTACGGATGCTATCGTATCTTCTGAATGTAAGGCTTACCACATCATCTGGCTCGTAAGAAATAACCTCGGACTTTATAACATGTACAGACTCGTGTCCGAGTCCAATGTTCATTATTACTATAGAAGACCAAGAACTCCTAAGAGCCTTCTTAAGTACTTTAATTCTTCGATAATAGTCGGAGGCGCCTGCGAGCAGGGCGAGATCTACCGCTATGCGATGATCAAGTATAAGGAGTGCGGCAAGGATGTTGCTAAGGCTCTTGAAGCGCTTAAAGAAGATCAGGACTTTAGGGATATTATCTCGCTTTATGATTATGTGGAGATACAGCCGCTTTGCAACAACATGTTCATGACGAGAAATCCTGAGAAGGCTTCCGGTGAGTCGATACTTCTTAATGAGAATGACATAAGGAATGTGAATATACTTCTTGCTGATATTGCAGATGCGTTCGAGCTTCCTCTTGTCGCGACTACAGACTCCCACTTCCTTAATAAGGAAGATGGCATGTACAGAAAGTATATGCTCATGGATATGGGATTCGCTGATGCCGAGATGCAGTCTGACCTTTATTTCAGAACTACTGAAGAGATGCTCGATGAGTTCGCTTACTTAGGTGAAGAAAGAGCGATGAAGGCGGTAGTTACCAATACGAATATGATCGCCGATATGATCGAGTACGGGATAAAAGCGTTCCCGGACGGCACATATCCGCCGATGATCCCAAGAGCCGCATCAGATGTCAGAGATATCGCCTATACAAGAGCTAATAAGCTCTACCGCCATAACGGCGTGCTTGACCCGGTAGTTAAGGAGAGACTCGACAGTGAGCTTAATTCCATTATCGGTAACGGCTTCGCGATCATGTATTACATCGCTTACAGACTCGTTAAGAACTCTAATAATGAGGGCTTTATCGTCGGATCAAGAGGTTCTGTTGGATCTTCGTTTACAGCAACGATGCTCGGTATATCGGAGGTTAATCCTCTCGTGCCGCACTACAGATGTCCTAAGTGCTGTTATGTAGAGTTCAATAATACGGGTGAATACGGTTCGGGCTACGATCTTCCTTTGAAGAACTGCCCCGAGTGCGGGGAGGAGATGAAGAGGGACGGACAGGATATTCCTTTCGCGACGTTCCTTGGCTTCTACGGCGATAAGCAGCCTGATATCGATCTTAACTTCTCGAGCCTGAACCAGGCTTCTGCACATAAGTATGTAGACTACCTGTTCGGACCTACACATACATTCAAGGCGGGTACGGTAGGTACGATCGCAGGCAAGAATGCTCTGATGATCGGACGTAAAGTCGGAGAGATGAAGCAGGAGACTTATACTACAGGCGAGCTTCTGTATATGACACGCGGACTTCTCGGTGTTAAGAGGACGACGTCCCAGCACCCGGGAGGTATCGTCGTTGTTCCTAAAGAGATGGATGTATATGAGTTTACGCCGATTCAGTATCCTGCGAATAAGACAGATTGTGGAATCATAACGACACACTTCGACTTCCGTGCAATGCATGATACTATCCTGAAACTCGATATCTTAGGACACCTTGATCCGACAGTTCTTCGTATGCTGCATCTTCTCACGGGTGTTGAGATTACTGATATACCGGTGCCGGAACCTAAGGTAATGAGCCTTCTTGAATCGACAGATGCTTTGGGATTCCCGATAGAACAGTCGGAGGCCGGATCTGCGACTATCGGTCTTTCCGAGCTTGGTACGCCGATGGCGCGAGGAATGATCAGAGAGACGAAGCCTACGAGATTCTATGATCTGGTTCAGCTTATGGGTCTGTCTCACGGAACTGATGTATGGAAGGGCAACGCGCAGGATCTCATCAACGACGGAATATGTGACCTTAACTCGGTTATCGGATGCCGTGACTCTATCATGACAACGCTTATCTATTGGGGACTTCCTAATAAGGATGCTTTCGATATTATGGAGAATGTCCGTAAGGGTAAGGTTGCTTCGGGTAAGTGCGATAAGTGGGAAGGCTGGAAAGCCATGATGAAGGAGAATAATGTACCTGACTGGTACATCGGGTCGTGCGAGAAGATCAAGTACATGTTCCCGAAGGCGCATGCTGCCGCTTATTCGATATCTACGCTCCGCGTCGCGTGGTTCAAGGTTTACTACCCTGAAGAGTACTACTGTGCTTACTTCACGGTACGAGGCGAAGAATTCGATGCCCAGTATATGTGCAAGGGCATGGATGTGCTTAAGGCTCGTATGGAGACATTAAATCAGATCATGCACGGCAGGGAGAGTTCTGCCAAGAAAGCTCAGGATGAGTATTTCCTGTGTGAGCTTGTCGCGGAGATGTACCACAGAGGTATCGAGTTCGTTCCGATTGACCTTAAGACTTCGCATGCGACAGATTTTACCAAGGTCGGTCCCGGCAAGATCCTACCTCCTCTGGACTG
>JAGDCV010000022.1 GCA_017958365.1 Clostridiales bacterium | reverse complement strand
ATCGATGCCATAGACAAAATGTCACTTAACGGCTGGCAGGACATAGTTACATGGAATCAGCTTAATGAGATCAAGGAGAAGTACAGAGAGGATACCGTTCAGGGATTCTCTGGCGGCAAGCAGGAGCTTGATGCATCTCATGTTAAGGACATCCTTTCTAACATGAGGCAGATCGTAAAGCGCGGTATCGCAAGAGCAAGAGCGTTGGGCGGCGGCAAGATGCCCTCTTACTTCGCATTCGATGCCATTGAATATGATAAGAGCGATGACGGAATAACAGTCCTTTCATTCCGCCCTGTTGTCATCCCGAGGTTCCTCGAATCCTATGTCCACAACTTAAGGCTCAAGCATTCCGACGACAGAAAGCATCAGCTTTATAACGAAGTAAGGGACGGGCTTTACGATGAGAAACTCAAGATGTACAAGGTCAACGAATCCCTGGCGGATGCTTCGTTCGAGATCGGCAGGTGCAAGGCGTTTACGCCGGGCTGGCTTGAGAATGAATCGATCTGGCTTCACATGGAATATAAGTATCTTCTCGAGCTTATCAAGAACGGGCTGTACAGGGAGTTCATAGATGACTTCCACACATGTGCAGTTCCTTTCCTGGACAGTGACGTATACGGAAGGTCGACTCTGGAGAATTCTTCGTTCATAGCATCATCTGCCAATCCGAATCCAAAGATCCACGGCAGGGGATTTGTTGCGCGCCTGTCAGGTTCGACGGCGGAGTTTATAGATATGTACGAGATCATGATGTTCGGACAAAGCATCTTCGTTTACTCGGAGGCAGAAGGTCTTGTCTTCGCACCCAAGCCCACGATCCCTTCATATCTCATAGGCGATGACCTGACGATCAGTACCAGGCTTCTTGGCACCACCAGGGTTGTCTATAAGCTTCCATCAAAGAAGGACTATATCCCGGGCGAGTATTCGGTAACGGGAATCAGCATAGACGGAAGGCTTAACGCGGGAAGTTACGTAAGCGGGTCCGACGCTGAAGCCATACGTGTCGGAAACGTAAAAAAGATAGAGATAACGCTCGGGTGAAAATAATAAAGCTTAGCGGTATAATCTGAAACGAAGTTCAGCACGAAGGAGAACGATCAATATGGTTATTGATTTTAATAAGATGGCTGAGGAGGCCAAGCCAAACTTCAAGGGCGGCGAGAAAGAATACAACGTCAAGATGTTTACCGACGATACGAACAAGATAATGCATGGCCGTCTCGTCCCCGGAGCATCGATCGGATTCCATACTCATGAGACCGACCAGGAAGTCATCTACATACTCGAAGGTGAGGGTACGGTCATAAACGGTGAAGGCATACCGGATGACAAAGCCCTCCCGGGACAGGCACTGTACTGTGCCAAGGGGCAGTCACATTCACTCGTGAACACCGGTTCAGAAGATCTTATATTCTTTGCTGTTGTGTCAGCCGTATGAGTGTGATATATTTACTTCAATATTTAAGCAATGGGGCTTTTCTTTCACAGGGGAAATGCCCCCTTTTTTAGGAATTAAACCGGAGGATACTGGCAATGAGCGGGAAACGATATCTGGTCCTTCAGAACGGAAAAGTGTTTGAAGGAGAACCTTTGGGAGCTAATGGGGAAGAAATCTCCGAGATAGTCTTCACAACAAGCATGACGGCATATCTGGAGACTTTGACGGACCCGAGTTATAAAGGACAGGCGGTCGTTCAGACGTTTCCTCTCATCGGAAATTACGGCATCATAACACCGGACAAGGAGGGCGAGATGCCCCGCGTCTCAGGCTATATCGTAAGGACCGCCTGCGACAGACCTTCGAACTTCAGATGTGAAGAGCAACTCGATAATTATCTTAAGGAAAACAATATCATAGGCTTGAAGGGCATCGACACCCGCTCATTAACGAGAGTCCTTCGAGAGTGCGGTACCATGAACGGCATGATCTGCGACGATCCCTCACATGCGGATCTCGAGAAGATCAAGGCATACCGGATCACCGATCCGGTATCGGAAGTAACTATCAAGCAGAAGAAAGTATATGAGCCCGAAGGGCAGAAGAGAGCAGTGGTTGCCCTCATCGATTACGGCGTTAAGTACAACATCATAAGAAGCCTGCAAAAAAGAGGATGTGAGGTTCACCTGTTCCCGTCCTTTGCAACGGCAGATGAGATAAGCGAGATCGAACCCGACGGACTGTTCCTTTCAAACGGTCCCGGAGACCCTGAGGACAACAAGCAGGCCATCGAAGTTCTTAAGGAACTTCGCAGAAGGAACTATCCCACGATGGGTATTTGCCTCGGGCACCAGCTCCTCGCTTTATCCCACGGATTTAGAACAGGCAAGCTCAAGTACGGACACAGAGGATCCAACCATCCGGTCCGTAATGAAGAGACGGGGAAGATCTACATAAGCTCACAGAACCACGGCTACGAAGTACTCGGAGAGAGTATCGATGAAGCAGTGGCGAAGGAGCTTTTCGTTAATGTTAATGACGGTACCAATGAGGGGATAAGATACCTGAACGAGAACGCTTTCTCGGTGCAGTTCCATCCCGAGGCCTGCGGAGGCCCTCAGGATACGGAGTTCCTCTTTGACGAATTTATGAAGATGATGGGAAGGTAAGATTATGCCGCTCGACAGAAGTATCAAAAAAGTTCTTGTTATAGGTTCAGGCCCGATCGTAATAGGTCAGGCAGCCGAGTTCGACTACGCAGGTACGCAGGCGTGCAGAGCACTCCGCCAGGACGGCATCGAGATCGTTCTCATCAACTCGAATCCTGCTACCATCATGACCGATAAGTCGATGGCGGATAAGATCTACCTCGAGCCTTTGACGCTCACCACGGTCAAGCGTGTCATCGAGACGGAGAAGCCCGACTCGATCCTCTCGGGATTAGGCGGTCAGACCGCGCTTACTCTTTGCATGGAGCTTGCCAAGTGCGGCTTCCTCGAGGAGCATAACGTTAAGCTTCTCGGTTCTTCGCCTGAGTGTATCGACAAGGCTGAGGACAGACAGATCTTTAAGGATACGATGGAGTCGATAGGCCAGCCCTGCATCCCGTCAGAAGTAGTTACCACAGTTGAGGATGCGCTCGAGTTCGCGGGCAGGATCGGCTACCCCGTCATCGTAAGACCTGCGTTCACATTAGGCGGAACGGGAGGCGGAATCGCCAACGACGAGGCCGAGCTTCGCGAGACGGCAAGAACAGGTCTTGCCGCAAGTCCCATCACGCAGATCCTTGTTGAGAAGGGTATCGCCGGATGGAAGGAGATCGAGTTCGAGGTCATCCGCGACAAGGCCGGAAACACGGTAACGGTCTGCTCGATGGAGAACATGGATCCCGTCGGCGTTCACACGGGTGACTCCATAGTAATTGCACCTGCAGTTACGCTTTCGGATAAGGAATATCAGATGCTTCGTACGGCATCGTTAAAGATAATCGAGGCTTTGGGTGTCGAAGGCGGATGTAACTGCCAGTTCGCACTCGAGCCGAACTCATTCGAGTACGCCGTAATCGAGGTTAACCCCCGTGTATCAAGATCCTCGGCTTTGGCTTCCAAGGCAACGGGTTATCCGATCGCGAAGGTTGCCACCAAGATCGCTTTGGGCTACAGACTCGATGAGATAAAGAATGCCGTTACGGGCAACACCTATGCTGCTTTCGAGCCCGCGCTCGACTATGTTGCAGTTAAGTTCCCGAAGTGGCCTTTTGATAAGTTCGTATATGCGAAGAGAGACTTGGGAACGCAGATGAAGGCGACGGGTGAGGTCATGTCCATCTCCGATACCTTCGAGTCCGCTCTCATGAAGGCGGTAAGAGGAGCCGAGATCTCCGCTGACCGCGTAAGGATCCCGAAGTTCGAGGAAGCTTCCCTTGAAGAGATAATGGAAGGCCTGTCAAAGCCCACGGACGAGAGACTGTTCTTCATCGGTGAGGCTATGTACAGAGGCGTTACCTGCGAGCAGATCCACGACATCACCAAGATCGACATGTGGTTCCTCGATAAAGTAAATAAGCTTGTCTCTTACGAGAAAAGCATCGAGGGGGCAAGCCTCAGCGCTGCGAAATACATCGAGGGAAAGAAGCTCGGCTTTACCGACAGGACGATAGAGAAGATCTCAGGTTCATCCGTTGATGAATCACATAAGATCGCGCCCATCTACAAGATGGTTGATACATGTGCAGGAGAGTTCGCTGCAACGACACCTTATTTCTACGGCATCTACCACCTGCCCGAAGAGGGAGGCGAGAATGAGGCCGACCTCATCTTCGAACCCGAAGAGCAGCGCGAGAAGAAGACCGTTATCGTAATTGGTTCAGGTCCTATCAGGATCGGACAGGGCATCGAGTTCGACTACGCGGCCGTTCACTGCGTGCATGCACTTCAGGAGTTGGGCTTCAGGGTAGTCATAATAAACAACAACCCCGAGACGGTATCGACTGACTTTGATACGGGAGACAGACTCTACTTCGAGCCGTTAGATCCCGAGGATGTAATGAACATCATAAGGCAGGAAAACCCCTTCGGTGTTGTAGTTGCTTTCGGCGGCCAGACAGCCATCAAACTTACAAAGACACTTGCAAAGAACAACATAAACATCATCGGAACTTCCGCTGATTCGATCGACATGGCTGAGGACAGAGAGAGGTTCGACGAACTTCTTGAGAGACTTGATATCGCACGTCCGAAGGGCTTCTCCGTTTTGACTGAAGAAGAGGCTCTGGAGGCTACGTCTAAGATCGGATATCCGGTGCTTCTAAGACCTTCCTACGTATTGGGCGGCCAGAACATGATCATCGCCTTTGACGATGAGGACGTTAAGGAATACATGAAGATCATCCTCTCGCAGGGTATCGAGAACCCCGTGCTTATCGATAAATATATCCAGGGCCGTGAGATCGAGGTCGATGCCATCTACGACGGTAAGGATGTTCTTATCCCGGGTATCATGGAGCACGTCGAGCGTACGGGTATCCACTCGGGTGACTCGATCGCCATCTATCCTGCCAAGCACATCTACGACAACATGGCTAAGAAGCTTGTCGATACGACAAAGTCATTGTGCGAGGGATTGAACTCCACGGGTATCGTAAACATCCAGTACATCGTCAAGGATGAGCGCATCTATGTTATCGAGGTCAACCCGAGAGCATCAAGAACGGTTCCTTACATGAGCAAGGTAACGGGTGTTCCGATGGTCGATGTCGCTATCGAGGTCTCTCTTGGAACCAAGCTTGCAGACATGGATTACGGAACGGGTATCTACAGGCAGTCTCCTTATACTGCGGTAAAGGTGCCGGTATTCTCTTTCGAGAAGTTAACTGACGTTGATACGCAGTTAGGACCTGAGATGAAGTCCACGGGTGAGGTCTTAGGTGTAGGCCGTAACCTGTCGGAGGCTTTGTATAAGGGCCTCGTAGCCGCAGGTTACAAGATGTATAAAGAGGGCGGTGTATTCATCACTGTCCGTGATTCCGATAAGCAGGAAGTAGTCGAGATCGCGAAGAAGTTCGATACGTTAGGCTTCAAGCTCTATGCGACAGGCGGTACTGCAAAGATGCTCGGCGAGTCCGGCATGGAGGTAACCGAGGTCCGCAAGATCCACGAGTCGCCTGAGAACAATACGATAACGCTTCTTGAAAGCGGAAAGATAAGCTACATCATTTCCACATCCAAGAGAGGAAGAATCCCGGCAAGAGATTCCGTTAAGCTGCGCCGCCGTGCAGTCATGCTCGGCATCCCCTGTCTTACGGCTCTTGATACTGCGGATGCACTTGCAGATTCACTGATGTCGCGTTACTCCGAGATCAACACCGAGCTCGTTGACATCAACAACATGCGCGAAAGAAGAAAGGTAGTCGAGTTTACAAAGATGCAGGGCATCGGTAACGACTACATCTACATCGACTGCTTCGAGAAGATGGTTTCCTCACCTGAGTCCCTGTCAGTCTACATGTCCGACAGACACTTCGGTGTCGGCGGTGACGGTATCGTTCTCATCGCGCCGTCAAAGGTCGCAGATGCAAGAATGATCATGTATAACCTCGACGGTTCCGAAGGCAACATGTGCGGTAATGCAATCCGCTGCGTCGGTAAGTACATGTACGACGTAAGAGGTCATAAGAAGAGGCACATGACGATCGAGACGAAGAGCGGCATCAAGAAGCTCGAGCTCATGACTTCGGGTGACGAGGTTGTCCGCGTTAAGGTCGACATGGGTGAAGCCATCCTCGATCCTCAGTTGATCCCCGTTGATCTTGAGCCGGATGGCGAAGGTCAGGTAGTATCCCGTCCTGTCGTTATCGACGGCAACGAATACAAGATAACATGCGTTTCAATGGGTAATCCTCACGCAGTTGTCTTCACGGATCTTGTTGACGTCCTCGACATCGAGAAGGTAGGACCTAAGTTCGAATACGATCCGCTGTTCCCCGAGAGAGTTAACACGGAATTCGTTAAGATCATCGACGATCACACCATCAAGATGAGAGTCTGGGAGAGAGGCTCGGGCGAGACCATGGCCTGCGGTACGGGCGCATGCGCTGCCGCTGTAGCCGCTGTCCTTAACGGCTACTGTCCCAAGAACGAAGACATAAGAGTAATCCTCAATGGAGGAGATCTCGTGATCAGATATACAGACAGCACCGTCTTCATGACGGGTAACTGTGCGAAGGTCTTCGAAGGAAGAATGGAGATCTGATCAGTCTTTATCCTGTATGCTTATGAAGCTCCTGCTCCAAGCAGGAGCTTTATTGTTTGTGCGAGAGTGTTAAACAGCGGACGAGGTTTGAATCCGCCCATCGGACCGGTTTGATAACATGCGCCGATAATGCAGTTCATCTGTATGCCGCTGTAGGAGGCCGCGATGAACTTAACTATGTCATCTACGGGGACAGCGGGGCGGATCTTTCCTTCTTTATCCGCTTTGCAGAGGATCTGTCCCGTGAGATTCGTAAGGTGCTCGAGATTGCCTTCCGATTTGATGCCTCCCAAGATCTTCTTTGTTCTCTCAGGTTCATTTATGGCCAGGACCGACAGATCGAAGTTGATCTTTTGTATATCCATAAGCTGCTCTTCCATCCTGTCCGCGAGCATGTCACATATCATATCGGCTATGTCTTCGACGGAAAGATCATCTGCTTTTTTGAAGATCTCATCAGTCCGTTCGGTTATCGAATAACTCTCACGCATATCAAGTATCATCGCGCGGAAGATGTCATCTATGTCTTCGAAATACCTGTATATACCGCCCTGAGCCATTCCTGTCTCATTGATTATGTCGGTCATTGTGACCATGCCGACGGGTTTTCGAAGGCAGATGTTGTGGGCGGCATTAATTATCTCGCGACGCTTTTGCTCTTTGTATTCTTCCGATACGCGAGGCATGATCAAGCCCTCCTTATGAAGTCTTTGCCTTCAGGACAGAAGACGTCCTCATTGTTGCCCTTAAGATATCTGTCAAAGAATGTCTTATGGATCTTACATAGATTCTCGTGGAAAACCAGAGGCGGCATCTTGCCGACGACGGCGCTTACCGGGATGAAGAACTTAAGATCACAGAAGCCGTGATGCTGCATGCCCTTAAACACTTCCCAGTAGAAGGGTGCTTCGGTGTTAAGTGCGGCCTTCACCGAGACATTAACGTTGGTCTCGCAGTTGATCTGATAGAAAGGTTTCTTCATTACCATCCCGTCGTATCTTCCCACAAGTATGCCGTCAAGATTGATGCCTGCGGTAAACCTGTCGAAGTGCTGGCACAGGTAGTATGCCGTTACGCCGCCCATCGAGTGACCCGTGATGCCGATGCCGCGAGCAAGGTCGATCCAGTCACCGAATCTTCTTAACGCTTCGTCTGTTATGGCACTCACGTCTTTTGCTCTCTCGTCGAGGTAATCTATAAGGAATCTGCAGTATTTTTCCTGAATCGTCCGGAATTTGCCGTAGAGTTCTTCATTGCTGCTCTTTTTGTCATTGGTGTACTTAAGCAAAGCGATGGCACCGCCGAGGAAAGGCTGGTATGTCTTCATGTTCAAAGACTTGTCGAAGTAGTCGACACTTCCGTCCTCATACTCGTTCGCGACTGAATCGAACGCGTGTCCTACTGCAAGTACGTTATAGCCCTGCGAGCAAAGCTCGGAGCACAGAAAGTGGTTTGCCTCCGCATATGCACCCATGCCGTGGCTGTAGATGATAAGCGGGAACTTTCCCGGGGCAGGGGAGGCATCGCGGTAGAATTCGCCCTTCAAAGGTTCCTTTATCTTCGCGTGAAAAGCTCTCGAAAGGCCTTCGCAAAGCGCCGGAGACAGCACATAGTCCTGCGGTACTCCTTCGGTATCTTCCGGAAGAACAGGGTAGTAGAGTCTCCCTCTTATGTGTCTTCCTTTGCTTTCCTTATTGGGGCCGATGGTCTCGGTCCTGTCGCTGTCATATATGGAGAAGACAGTCGTTCCGACTTTGTACTCACCCTGCGGTGACGGCAGCTTTACATCCTTCATCCGGTACCTCGCTTGTAAAAATGAAAGTAGTTTCATTTTATCTTCCCGAAAAGCTCAGGTCAATAGTGCAGATGAGGTTTTACACATGAGGATCCTCCGTTGTAAAATATCTTTATGAGATTCGATCTTAAAAAAGATCTTAAGACACTTATGTGTATCGTCTTCGCCGCGGTCCTCATGGCCGTTAACATAAAGACGTTCGTAAGAACGGGCGGTCTTTATCCGGGCGGGGTTACCGGACTTACGATCCTTATCCAGCATATAGTCGAGAAACTGCTCGGATTTACATTGCCGTTCTCGTTAGTTAACTTCGCGCTTAACGGCGTGCCGGTCT
>JAGDCV010000021.1 GCA_017958365.1 Clostridiales bacterium | reverse complement strand
TTTGATCTTATATGTCATCTACCTTGTCATGACTGTCATCGAGGTTATTTTCCTTCTTTGCGGAGGACTTAACCTGTTTGATTCGCTTTGCCTTACATTCGGTACGGCGGGCACCGGAGGATTCGCTGTCAGGAACGACAGTTTTGCAAGTTACAGTCTTTACATACGCTGGGTAGTAACGGTGTTCATGATAATGTTCGGTATGAACTTCAACCTTTACTACCTGATGATCATGCGCCAGTTCAAGAAGATGTTCTGCATCGAGGAGATCCGTGTTTACATTGGTCTTGTCACGGCTGCATCGCTTGTAGTATTCGTAAACATCCTTCACCTTTACGATAATGTGGCTACAGCACTTACGGATTCATTCTTCCAGGTTGCGTCTGTAGTATCCACAACGGGATTCGGCTCGGCGGATTTTGACACTTGGCCGACGACGGCGAAGTTCGTTCTTTGCTTCATGATGTTCATGGGTGCGTGCGCGGGCTCCACCGGCGGCGGTATCAAGGTATCAAGACTCATGCTCCTTTACAGGTCCATCGTTAAGGAGATACAGTCTTTCATCCACCCCAAGATCGTTAAGAAGGTCATCATGGACAAGAAGCCTGTCGAGGACACCATCCTTAAGTCCACACACGTTTTCTTCGCAACCTACGCGATCATCTTCCTGGTGTCGCTTTTTATCGTCACCTTTGACGGCTCCGACCTGACAACGTCTTTTACAGCAGTGCTTGCAACTCTTAATAACATCGGACCCGGCTTGGGACAGGTAGGTCCCACATGCAACTACGGCTTCTTAAGCCACCTGTCTAAGTGGACTTTGGTCTTCGACATGCTTGCGGGAAGACTTGAGCTGTTCCCGATGCTGATCATATTCTCGCCGAGTCTGTACAAGAAATAATATGAGTTTCATCTATCTTGATCACGCGGCAACAACAAAGCCACATGAATCCGTAGCAGCGAAGATGCTGCCGTTTCTGGGTGAGGAATTTTATAACCCTTCAGCCATCTATCAGCCTGCAGTCAAGGTGCGCGCGAAGATCTCCAATGCAAGAAGAACGGTTGCGGATTTTCTTAATGCGGATCCGATGAAGATATTCTTCACGTCAGGCGGAACGGAATCTGATAACTGGGCGTTAAGGATGGGCGTCGAATCGATGAAAGAGAAGGGAAGACACATCATCAGTTCCTCCATCGAACACCCCGCTGTTTTAAACACTTTGAAGGCGTTGGAAAGATCAGGATATGAAGTAACATATCTTCCTGTCGATGAAAGAGGACGGATATCCATCGAGGATCTTAAGAATGCCGTCAGAGAAGATACCATTCTCATCTCTGTCATGCATGCGAATAACGAGATAGGAACCATCGAACCCGTCGGGCAGATCGGTAAGATCGCTAGTGAGAAGGGGATACTGTTTCACGTTGATGCAGTGCAGACGATGGGACACATAAAGATCGATCTTAAAGAACTTGATATCGATCTCATGAGCGCAAGTTCTCATAAGATCTACGGGCCTAAGGGATGCGGAATCCTTTATGTCAAAGACCCCGCAAGATTCGGAAGTCTGCTATATGGCGGAAGTCAGGAAAACGGCATGCGTCCGGGTACGGAGAATGTTCCTTCGATAATAGGATTCGGCGAAGCCGTTGCGGTTGCTTCTTCAAGGATGGAAGACGATCATGCTCACGATCTGAAGCTTCGTAATCTGTTTATTGACAG
Source organism: Clostridiales bacterium (assembly GCA_017958365.1). Lineage (GTDB taxonomy): Bacteria > Bacillota > Clostridia > Saccharofermentanales > Saccharofermentanaceae > Saccharofermentans. The sequence goes on along the minus strand of JAGDCV010000021.1, from coordinate 8,314 downwards.
GCTCAAGGAGGAGGTTCCCGATGTCGAGTTTAACGGCGATCAGGACAATTGTCTTCCGGGGATACTGAGCGTAAGTCTGCGTTCGGTTACGGCGGAGACACTGCTCATAGTCTTAGACAGTAACGGTATCTGTGCGTCCGCGGGAAGTGCTTGCGCTGCAGGTGCCATCGAGCCTTCGCATGTCCTTATGGCCTGCGGCATGGACAAGGACAAAGCATCAAGGACGGTACGATTATCGATTGGAAGAGAGAACACGGAAGAAGACATCATCTTCACGGCGAAGGTGATCGGAGATTATATCAGGAGCAGATCTTAATGGCGAAGAAAGTTGTTGTCGGAATGTCGGGCGGAGTGGATTCATCCGTATGCGCGATGCTTCTGAAAGAGCAGGGGTATGAGGTCATCGGTGCCACGATGCAGATATGGGATTCGGGTAACCCGGGTTCCGAACGAGAGGGAAGCTGCTGCGGTGTCTCTGCCGTTGAAGATGCAAGACTTGTAGCACAGAAATTAGATATCCCGTATTACGTAATGAATTTCAGGGATGTATTTAAAGAGAAGGTCATTAACAGGTTTGCCGATGAATACCTTGAAGGCATTACGCCTAATCCCTGCATAGCCTGCAACAGATACATCAAGTGGGAGGCGCTCCTTGACAGGTGTCTTGAGATAGGAGCCGACTTCATCGCTACAGGCCATTATGCACGCATCATCAAACTTCCGAACGGAAGATATACCATAAGAAGATCATTAAGCGACAGCAAAGATCAGACTTATGTGCTTTATTCCCTTACTCAGGATCAGTTAAGCAGGACCTTGATGCCGGTCGGTGAGTTTGATAAAGACGTGATAAGAAAGATGGCGCAGGATGCGGGGCTTCCCGTTGCCCACAAGAAGGACAGCCAGGATATCTGCTTCATCGAAGACGGTGATTATGCTTCGTTCATTAAGCAGATGAAGGGAACGGCGGGAACGCCGGGAAATTACGTCGACCGTGAAGGATACGTTCTCGGAACCCATGACGGTACTGCAAAGTTCACGGTAGGTCAGCGCAAGGGTCTCGGTATTGCCCTGGGTCACCGTTCTTATGTCTGCGATATCAATACCGATACGGGAGACGTCACTCTCGGCACCGACGGAGATCTTTATAAGACGGTTTTGTATGCAAGTGATATCAACTTCTTGGGCGAGGAATCGTTTGACGAGGGTTATGTTTACACGGCCAAGATACGTTACTCGCAGAACGTGACTGAATGTACCGTGAAGATGACAGATAAAGACACCATGAAGGTTGAATTTAAAAAGCCCGTCCGCGCCGCAACTCCCGGCCAGGCAGTGGTTATCTACAGGGATGACTGGATCGCGGGCGGAGGAACGATAATCAAGAGATAAGGATATGGATGAAAGATTAAACGTTGTGCTCTTTGAGCCTGAGATACCGCAGAATACCGGAAACATAATGAGGACCTGTGTTGCCGCAGGGTTCGGGCTTCATCTTATCAAGCCGCTCGGATTTGATATCGAGAACCCGAAGTTCAAGCGCGCGACCACCAACCACATTACCTGGGCTGACTACGAACTATACGAGAATTATGAGGACTTTATGTCGCGTAATGACGGCGAGTGCTTCTTTATGACACGATACGGTAAAGTGCCGCCTTCTGATATCGACTTCAAGTCGGTTCCGGCTGATAAGAAGATTTTTCTCGTATTCGGCAAGGAAAGTACGGGAATCCCGCTTGAGATATTAAAGGAGCACATGGACCGCTGTTTCAGGATACCGATGTCAGCCGACTGCAGGAGCTTGAACTTAAGTAATGCGGCTGCAATTGCCATTTATGAGTGCCTGAGGCAGTTAGGGTACCCGGGATTGTCTTTCACGGAAGTACAGAAGGGCGAGGATTACCTTGAGTCCTACGACGCGACCTTAGGCCGTTAACCCTGTCATTTATATATTATCAACCACCGATTATTCGGTATTAATAACCGGGAGTTAATGATAGAATGTATGTACTTAATCTAGAGGGCGCATTAATTTATGAAGATATTGATTTTGGGTTGTAATGAGATCGCGGATTTTGTTGTTTCAAGGCTTGTCGCGGTCAAAGATGTAACGGAGATCTGCGTAGCAGCAAGGGATAAATCCCAGTGTGACGTTCTTAGAACTAAGTATTCCGGCAAGGGCGCAAGAATAATGACGGCCCGCGTCGACCTTGATAATGCTGCCGGAACCCGCATGATGCTCTCCATCACACAGCCGGACCTTATCGTAAACCTCGCCCCTGTTTCCTTGGCTTTAACTGTCATGAAACTGGCTATCGAGTCGGGTGCGAATTACATCGATTGTGCCCTTAATAACTGGGAGAACAACGATCTTCTGTCTGAGCAGTACACTCTGTTTTCCGAGTTCAGGGATAAAGACAAGATGGCGATTGCTGGATGCGGAATGTCGCCCGCGCTTCTTTCGTGCATGATAAGAAATACCTTAAGCAACGGTTTTCTCAAGATCGACAGTGCCGAAGTATATGAGATGAACATGTATGCCGATTACGATTTCTCCGCAAAAGCGATGTTCATCGAGAACGGCAAGCAGCTCGAAAAGGGCGGAAAGACAGAGACGAAGGAAACTGACTTTGATGCATTCGGCAAGATGTCAACAGCTGTCGTTGACAGCCCCGTTATCCGTATCTTCCAGAAAGAGTACACGGATGTTCCTAATGTCAGGTGCTATGTGTCTTATGTTCCGGAAGAAAAGCCTGATTACACCAAGGAACTTGAACTTCTCGGCATGGATTCCGATGAGCCTTTGGAGGTTGCTCCCGGTGTATCCATAAGTCCCAGGGCTTTCTGGCAGAAACTTCAGGATTCAAAGAAGACCGTGAAGGACTTAAGCGGTGCCTGCGGCATCGGAGTTGTAGTAACGGGCGAAGGTGCAAATGCAAAGAAGAGAAGGATCGTATATACAACGAGTGACAATACGATGAGCAACGAGAAGTACGGTATGCCGGCCAAGCTTTTGCTCGATGCATACACCCTTCTTACAGGTATTAACCTTATTATAAATAAGAAGTGGGTTAGAAGCGGAGTGTATTCGCCCACGTCCTTTAATGCCGATCTTCTTATCGAAGGACTGAAGGATAACGGCCTCGGAATCAGATCCAAAGATCTTCCCGTTGAGGAGTAAACATGGACGTTAATGCCGCTAGAGTACTCATAGTTGAGGATGATGAGAGTATCAACAATCTCATACGTGTAGCTCTTACAAAGCACGGTCTTAACTGCACACAGGCTTTCTCGGGAACCGAAGGACTCATAGTTTTCAAAGAGGATAAGTTCGATCTCGTGCTTCTGGACATCATGATGCCCGGAATGGACGGTCAGGCCCTTACGAGAAGGATACGTGAAGTATCCCAGACCCCCATCATCATCGTATCCGCCAAGAGCAGCGTTGATTCGAAGGTCGATCTGCTCACATTAGGTGCCGATGACTTCATAAGCAAGCCGTTTGAACTTAAGGAGCTCATTGCAAGAGTAGATGTTCAGTTAAGAAAGAGGAACGAAGGAAAGAATACCGAATCAGAAAGTGAAAGTGAAGTCCTGTCGTTTAAGGATATGACTTTGGACGGTCAGACGTATTCCGTTACTGTCAAAGATAATGATATCGGTCTTACAAGACAGGAGTTTAAGATCCTCGAACTGTTCCTTAAGAACCCGGGCAAAGTATTCTCCAAGCGCGAGATATACGAATATGCATGGAATGACATCTATATTGGCGAAGACAAGACCATCAATGTTCATATAAGTAATATAAGGACCAAGATAAAGAAATACTCGGAGGATGAATACATCGATACCATCTGGGGTGTCGGCTTCCGTCTGTCCAAATCTTAACTAATTCTTTAACCTATTCTTTCAGGTGCTGTCGGATAATCTAATCATCATCTGTATTAGGGGGCACTATGGAAGAGTATTTGCTCGTTACCAAAGATCTCACCAAGATATATAAAGAGACCAAAGCCGTTGACGGCGTTAACATACATATCAAGAAGGGTTCCATTTACGGCCTTATCGGAAAGAACGGTGCAGGAAAGACCACCATCATGAAGATGATAGCGGGACTTGCGACACCGACATCCGGATCGTTCGAATATACGGGTTTTGAAGGAAGCACCAAGGAGGCATTCTCAAGGATAGGTGCTCTTATCGAGTCTCCTGCCATCGAGCCCAATCTTACGGCTTACGATAACCTGAAGATAAAGTGCCTCGCTTACGGTATCGGAGACAAGCAGTACATCAAAGAAAAGCTTGAACTCGTAGGGATCCCCAATACGGGAAAGAAGAAGGCAGGTAAATTCTCATTAGGACAGAAGCAAAGACTCGGAGTAGCTCTCGCTCTTGTCGGCGACCCTGATTTTCTCATCCTTGATGAGCCTATCAACGGCCTTGATCCTCAGGGTATAGCTGAGGTTCGCGAGATGCTCATCAAGCTTAATGCCCAGAAGGGAATAACAATCCTTATCTCGAGCCACATCCTCGAGGAGTTATCCAAGCTTGCTACAGACTACGCCATCATCGACAGCGGAAGGATAGTGGAGGAATCCACCAACAAGGAACTTAAGGAGAAGTGCCGCGACAAGATCGCGATCAAAACTCCCTCCGTCTCCGCTGCCATACCCGTTATCGACAGTCTCGGATTCAAGGAATACAGCGTCGTTAACGATAAGACAATACACGTATTTGATAAAGTCACAGAGATATCAGTCCTCAACATGGAACTTGCAAAAGCTCAGATACCGGTGGAATCAATAGGGATAGAGTCATCGGATCTGGAAGAATACTTCCTCAAGGTTACGGGCACAATACCCGGCGACCGTAAGGAATGAGAGGAGGGACTATGTTCGGTAAAGCATTGAAATCGGAACTGTACCGCATTAAATGCATGAAGAGTACGTTCATTCTTCCTCTGGTCCTCATAGGCCTCATCTTCCTTACGAACTTCATTTACACGGGAGTCGACCTTTACGGACTTCTGGGAATGAGCCAGTCAGACCTTGAGAGTGTTCAGGAACAGGGAACGTCTGCGGAAGGTTACATGGACAGCTTCAGAGCCGGTTTTGAAGCCGGTCTTCAGACTGCTTCCGACCTCGACGGCGAAGAGCCGCAGATAAAGATCCTCGGTGAAGGCCCTCTTTATCATGAGGATGTCGCCACCGTATTCTCGATGGATGTAGGTTCTCTTTACGGTCAGCTGCTTCTTGCCATCTTCGTAGGTATCTTCATAGGTGATGTCTACAGCACGGGGCACGACAAGAACCTCATAGTCTTCGGAGGCAAACGCGGTCTCTTGTTTACGGCGAGGATACTACTCATATCCTTGTATGCGCTGGTGCTTCACATCGTGATGTGGCTTACCGCGATCATCTCGATGGCGTTGATGGGCGAATCGGTCTTCCTTGGAATAGACAAGGCATTCATCATATTCTTTGTGGTTACATGGCTTCTTTCCGTTGCTTTCGGCGGACTTGTAAGTGCCATGACCAACATCACAAGGTCTAAGGCTGCGGGGATCACGCTCGGAATCATACTTTCACTCGGAGCTTTATCGACACTTATGTCGGTAGCAAGTCTTATCATCCAGAAGAAACTCGGACTTGAGCCCGAATTTAATCTCGGAAACTACACGGTTACCCAGAACATAGCAGCCATGACGCTTTATTCTGACGGTCACTTTGTATTAAGGGCTTTGATCTGTGCGATAGTCTACTTCACCGCAGCCTACTTTATAAGTGTTCTGTTTATCAAGAAACGTGATATCGGCTGATGTTCTTTAACCTTGTAAGGATCGAGTTAATCAGGCTGTTTAACAATAAGACGCTCAAGTATACTTCGGCGTTGGGATTGTTCATCATCATTTTCTGGGTGGCGGTCGTAGATTACCTGATGTCAGTTTCCGATATCTCATATATCAGGGATGTTCCGGCATCATCGGTAGAACTTGTGGGATTCGTGATGTCCTTTGCGTTTGCCGTCTTTATCGTATCGGTGGTTGCAGTCATATTTACCACAAGTGACTACAGAAGACACCGTCTTGCGGTTAATATCGAAGGTGCAGTCAGAAACAGGTTGAGACTGTACTTGTCGGAGATAGTTGGAGTTGTGTTCTTCGTAGCCGTTCTCAATCTTCTCGTCATTCCCGGATCGCTCATAATAATTGCGTCAGACCCTGCGGAACTTGGCGGGCTCATTGATGACGGAATTAATGACCTTCTTGTGATATATCTTACGTTAACGCTGGGCTCGGTATATTCTTCCGTTGTCGTCTATCTGATATCGCGCCTGTCATCCACACGTATCTTTGCCATAGTATTCTCCTTGCTTTATCAGGTTGTGGGATATCTGGTATTCGCCGTGGCAGTCGGCTTGTTTCAGGGATACAATAGTACTGCAGTTCAGCAGATCCCGGATTCGTTTATTAATGTGACGATAGGCATCATCCTTGGCGTTCCGGTCCTTCTGCTTATATTGGCTAGTATTCTTAAAAACAGAAAGGCTGACCGCATATGAGTGACCAGATGTTAGTGATACTTAACGTAGTTCTGATCGTCGTTGCTTTGACGCTCGCACTCTTTCTGTTCTCTCTTTTGTCACAGATGAAGAGCATACGAAGCCAGGTCCACTTCATCTCGCGTAATGACACCAACAAGAGGATCACTTTCTACGGGCAAAGCAGAGGCTTCCGTAAGCTCGCGAAAGACATAAATGAGATACTCGACTCCTACGACGAGCGCCACAGCAAGATCTTACAGGAAGACAAGGAGATAAAGGATACGCTCACCAACATGAGCCACGACATAAGAACACCGCTTACGTCGCTTAAGGGTTACTTTGAATTACTCGATCAGACGGATGATCCTGAGGAGAGGAGCAAGTACTCGGCGATCATCAAGGGAAGGATAGAGTCGATGTCCGAGATCCTGGAGACGATGTTCCTGTACACGAAGGTGTCTAATGTCAATTATAAGATCGACCTCGACAGCATCGACTGCTCGAAGACCGTGCTCGAGACCATGTTCGAGTATTTCGATGACTTCCAGGAGAAGGGGCAGGAAGTAGATGTCGATGTTGATGAGGAGTTAAAGATCATCGGCAATGAACAGTCGCTAAAGAGAATAATGCAGAATCTCATAAGAAACAGCCTGGTTCACGGTAACGGAGACGTTAAACTCTCGGTTAAGCCCGTTAATGACAATAAGAATATAAGGATTTCAATCCAGAATCTAATGAAGGACGATGAGACCCCGGATCCCTCGAGAGTGTTTGACAGATACTATAAGGGAGATGCCTCAAGACACACGGGTTCAAGCGGTGTAGGCCTTTCTGTCGTTAAGAAGCTCGTCGATTCCATGGGCGGCGATATCAAGGCTATCGTGGAGAACGGCATCTTCAGGATCGAGATGACCTTCAAGGCCATCTGATCCGTTCACAAACAGTTCACCATCATACCGCAGTTTTCCCTCAATTACAAAAGATGCTAATGTCATCCTAATTAAGCGCCTTACGCGACGCTTAATTAGGATGGTTTTATTATGAAAAGAATACTTTCAACAGTATTGTTGTCATCTGTCATTTTGACAGGTTTCCCCGGAGTCGTACTTGCAGAAGAAATCAATAAGCCTGATGTGTATAAGGTATCTGATACGATTTCTTACGATGTGTCAGCTGCTATATCTACAACTTGGCCCGATCATGTAAATGAAGATATCATGATCACCAATACGGGCAGTAATGCCATAAATGACTGGTATCTGACATTTAAAGTACCATGCTCGATAGATGATATATGGGAAGCAACAGTATTTGAGACTGACAATAACGGTACATATTCTATCAAGTGTGCCGATTGGAATCGGACACTGCAGCCAGGAGCAACGGTAACAGTAGGACTTACACTCTCGTCCAATGAAGAAGGAGTCAACTATATACCCGAATGGTATATCTTAAGCGAAGGAGCACCTGCTTATGATCTGACTTCAGATGCAGATTCTAACGGCAATCCTGATTATCTGGACTTTATAGGAAGAGGAACATCTGCAGATGTTACGCCGACACCTGAAGGAACATCCACTGATGATCCGACAGTGACGGATACACCTACTGTGACGGATACCCCAACCATTACAGATGTGCCAACGGTAACACCTGTTGATATTGAGTTACCAGATCCGGAACCTGTAGATCCCTCACAGATAGACAGAGACTTCGACGGTCTTTCAGATGCTGAAGAAGAACAGATAGGAACAGATCCTGAAAATCC
>JAGDCV010000020.1 GCA_017958365.1 Clostridiales bacterium | reverse complement strand
CTTGGAGTAGTCGCATACGGCCTTGACCTCTGGTCCGCCGACGAGCTTCTTTGCATCCTCGATGTTCTTGCAGGATTCGAGCTCAGTTCTCATGGAAGCCATAGCGCCGGAGATCTTCTCGGAACCTTCCTTACCCTCGAGGGTGAAGCTTACAGCTTCCTCGAATCCGTAACCGAACCTGGAATAGATCCTCTCGAGTCTGTCGAACAATGTCTCGCCTCTGTCGATGCTCTGAGCAGCCATTCCGCAGATGAGCATAGCAGCAACAACTGCGTCCTTGTCTCTTACGTTAAGTCCGGACAGATAGCCGTAGCTCTCCTCGAATCCGAACTGGAAGTGCTTGTTGCCGAACTCGTCGTCGATCTTGATCCTCTCGCCGATGAACTTGAAGCCTGTGAGAACTTCCTGAAGCTCAACGCCGTAGTACCTACAGATAGGACCTGCGAGCTTGGTTGAAACGATTGTCGTAACTGCGAAGGAATTCTCCGGCAAAGTACCTGCTTCCTTCTTGGAATTCAATACATAATCGAGGAGCATGATGCCGACCTGGTTACCCGTGAACGGCTTATATTTTACTTCGCCGTTCTCCACGATCCTGCAGGCGATACCTACACGGTCAGAGTCAGGATCCGTTCCGATAACGATGGAAGAATCCGTCTTCTTTGCAAGTTCGATACCCATAGCCAATGCATTAGGATCTTCAGGGTTCGGTGTCTTAACTGTAGGGAACGCGCCGTCCGGCTTTTCCTGCTCGTCAACGATGTGGATATTCTTGAATCCGATCTCCTTAAGGATACGTCTTACAGGCTTGTTGCCCGATCCGTGCAAAGGAGTATAAACGATGTTCATGTCTGCCTGACGTGCGATGGCATCCTTGTCGATAACGAGCTCAGTGAGCATCTTTGTGTAATCGATGTCGACCTGCTCGCCGAAGATCTCGATAAGACCTGTCTTCATAGCTTCCTCATAAGGGATCATCTTGATGGTCCTTATGTCGGAGAAGCTCTCGATGTTCTTCAATATCTCTGAGGCTGCCTCAGGAGGTACCTGTCCGCCGTCCTCACCGTAAACCTTGTATCCGTTATACTTCGGAGGGTTGTGGGAAGCAGTTACCATTACGCCTGCGAAAGCCTTAAAGTATCTAACCGAATATGACAGCATAGGAACCGGACGAAGCTCGTCTGAGAGGTAAACCTTTACGCCGTATGCTGCGAGAACAGATGCTGTAACCTTAGCAAATTCCGGAGAGAAATGTCTGGAGTCAAAAGACACCGCAACACCCTTCTTCATAGCCTCCTGCCCATTTGCCACGATGTACTTTGCAAGTCCTGCGGAAGCCTTGGCAACCGTGTAGATGTTCATCCTGTTGGTGCCTGCGCGGAGGACGCCTCGAAGTCCGCCCGTTCCGAACTCGAGATCCCTGTAGAATCTCTCCTCTATCTCCTTCTCATCATTTCTGATATTCAGGAGTTCTTTTCTGGTACTCTCATCGAAAAAAGTATCCGTACTCCACAGATCATAAAGCTCACGATAATTCATAAAAATTACCTCCTTCAAATACTATTTTCAGAACTTATTCGTTTGCATTTTTTGCCGCCGGTTCGGCATCAACTTTTGCCTCTTCCTCACCGGTCTTTTTATCATCATCGAAAACCTTCTTCTCAGCTTCCGTTTTGACTTCTTTTTTCTCCTCTTCGGCTACCTTCCCGCCGGCGGACTTTTTCGATCTGTCGACAAAGAGGAAGACTGCCAAAAGAATGATTCCGACTGCGCTTACGGCGATTCCGATCTTGAGTCCCGGAGCCACGAACCTAAGCTCGACCTTGTGCGTTCCGGTGCCCGGATCAACCGCGATCAGCGCATCCTGATAAACGCTTATCTCCGTCTCCTTGCCGTCCACATAACATGTCCATCCCTTCTCGTACGGGATAGTGGTAAGAAGCAGTTCATTCTCACCGAGATCGGTGGTGAAAGAAGCGATTCCGTTATCAAACTTATCGACCTTGACCTTATTGAGATCCAAAGTCTCAAACTGCTTATCAAAAATCTCGGCATTTACAGTCGCAAAATACATATCAAGATAACTGAAAGCCTCATACGAAGAAGTGATCGTCAGCTCGATCTCATCTCCTGCTTCGTAATATCCGAGTCTCAGTATATTGGTGAAGTAAGAAAGCGGATAAACATAAGCAAGTTGCTTGCCGTCGATAAACGTCTTGTTCTCACTCTGAAGAACAGATGACGCGAGACAGAAATACTGCTCACCCGAATACTCAGCCGTATGCTTGATCGTAACCGTGATCGGAGCGTTCGGGCTCAATCTGTAATAAGTATTCTTGCCCTCGAGGGATCTCTCGAGACTCTCATCGCCCAACGGATCGTCATTGGCGAAAACTCCGTCGATCTTTACGTCCGTCTTGCCCTCCGGCATCTTGACGCCGTTATAGACCGTCAGATCCTCATCCTGTACATGATAGATACCCTGATAAACACCGTCGTTAAAATTCTGCGGGAACATGGACTTGTACCAGTTGTTCTGGAACCCGAAGTAGTCTTTTGCACCCTTAAGTCTCTCGAGCATGTAGAACTGGAAGTTCATGGCGCCCTTATCGACCGCGAATCCGATCGGCAGCGCATTGCTGTTCGCATAACTCTTGTAGATCTTATCGGAAGCGTCCGAAGAAACCAGAGTCGCGTTTCCATAATCGCTGGTCGTTACGACATTTCCGACAGAGAAGAACGCATCCAGCGGCTTTGAAACATACGCATAACTGTAGTAAGCATAATTGAAGTTGACCAGCAATCCGAGCTGCTTCATAAATCTCGCATACTTTCTGTTAAGGCTGGAATCAAAATGTCCCACCGACTTTTGTCCAAGGAAAGCCGTCATCTCGTATTCATACTCGATTCCCAGATTCTCCGGCTTCGCCGCCAATTCCTCAGCAGTGACCCTGTAACCGCAGTTATTCTGCTCAACTATCGGCTTGAGTTCGGTGAGCTGCAATGCCTGATCCTGATAATCGGAATCGGAAAGTCCGTTCGTATACGGAGTCAATCCCCCGGCTGTCCTAGGCGCCATTCCTGCCGTCTCAAAGAGCATAAACAGTACCAAAAGGAACGCAGAGATCTTCTGCATG
>JAGDCV010000019.1 GCA_017958365.1 Clostridiales bacterium | reverse complement strand
TGAGGGTACAAACCTTCAACCATACCGGTGGTTATTACCATGAGGCCACACCTGTTCCCATTCCGAACACAGAAGTTAAGCTCATGTGTGCCGACAATACTTGGCTGGCGACGGCCCGGGAAGATAGGTTGCTGCCGGTTTTATATTCCTCAATAGCTCAGTCGGTAGAGCGTTCGGCTGTTAACCGAAATGTCACAGGTTCGAGTCCTGTTTGAGGAGCCAAACAAGAGCATCAGATATCTGGTGCTCTTTTTGTTTATCTGATTTGTCTGATAATCCATTTTCTTGTATTATGGATTTCTGATAAGTGTTAGGAAAGGTCGGTCTTAATGTATTACACAAATCCCCAAATCGACAGGGTTCACAGGATATTTGACCAGAATGAACGCAGCGGATACCTGAGACTGGATCTTAATGAGAATCCTGATCCCATACCCGTTGACATAGTTAAAGATGTTCTTAACAACATTACCCCTGAATTCGTCTCACAGTATCCCGAGACCGTTCAGTTTCAAAACAGACTTGCCGGTTATCTTAATACATCACCTGAGAATGTGTGTCTGACCAACGGTTCTTCAGAAGCTGTCAGATATGTAATAGAGGGATTTACTTCGGTTAAGGGCAGGATAGTAAGTGTAACGCCGTCCTACTTTATGTTCCAGATATACTCTGAGATGTATGACCGTAATATAGTTCAGATCAAATACAACGATGATATGACCATGGACATCAACAATATCATCGATGCGCTTACTGATGATACCGAGCTCCTCATCCTATTAAATCCGAATAATCCTGTCGGAAACACCTATACGACAGAAGAATTCGAGAGACTGCTCGATGAGGCAGAACGCAGGAAGATAACCGTTTTGGTTGATGAGGCATACTTTTACTTTTATCCCGTAACTTTCATCAATTATGCACTGGAAAGGGAGCATATCTTCGTTACGAGAACATTCTCCAAGCTTTTCGCGATGGCGGGATGCAGGTTAGGTTACGTTGCCGGATGGAAGGAAGGAGTAAAGATAGTGCAGAAACTCTGTACTCCCCACAACGTAAACGGATTTGCACTTGCTTTTGCACAGAAGCTACTCGACAGTCCTGATGTGGTCGATGCCATGATCGCGAAGTTCAATGAAGGAAGAAAGTATCTTATCAGCAAACTTGACAGGTTAGGATACGATCACTTAGGTCAGGCAGGTAACTTCATCTTCATAAAGCCGAAGACGGATGCGGATCTGATCGTGGACAGGATGAAAAACGAGCATAAGATACTTGTTAAAAGCTATAATGGAATAGGCATCATGGGCAAATGCCTGCGTGTTTCGATTGGAGGCAAGGAGTGCATGGAGCGGTTCATCACTGCGCTTACCGCCTTAGACAAGTAAGAGGAATAGTATGAAAGCAATATTGTTAGCAGCAGGAAAAGGAACCAGGATCTCAAGAATGATCGAGGCGATCCCGAAGTGTACTCTGCCGATTGACGGAGTGCCACTGATAAGAAGAACGGTTAATCTTCTTGCGGAGTACGGCATCGAATCAGTGGTATGCGTCGGTTACCAGAAGGAGAAGGTATACGAGGTCCTCGAGGGCGTTGACTGCTCTTTTGTTTTTAATCCTTTTTATACAGTCACCAACAGCATTGCAAGCATGTGGTTTGCGCGCGATCATCTCGAGGGAGATATCCTCATCATGAATGCTGATGTCTATATCTCAAGAAGCATTCTGGAACTGATCCTTAAAAGCAGGGAAAAGGTAGTCATGGCAATCGACAAGACAAGGATTGCCGAGGGTGATTACTTCTTTAAGATCACCGATAACGGATCGATCACGAAGTATGGTAAAGGACTTCCCATCGAAGACAGAAGCTGTGAGTATGTCGGCGTATCCAAGATGCAAAGTGAATTTGTTAAGGTGTTCCAAGACCGCCTCATCAGGATGATCGATAACAGCGAATACGATAAGTGGTGGGAAGATGTCCTGTATTCGTTAACGGATGAATATGATATCAATACGATCGATGTCGAGAAGAACTTCTGGTCTGAGATTGATTACTTCGACGACTACGAGAGGATCCTTAAGCACATAGAGAGGAAAGACACGTGAACGAGGGAAGAGTATATACAGATAAGATAGATATTAATACCGAACATACGAGATCATTCTTCAATGATCGTGCGAAGAAGTCAGGAAGCATGGCCAATCCGTATACTGCGGTCCTGCTCGGCGATCAAAGCTCGGACAGGGCTAGTCAGTGGGATAAGTATGAGAAGTCTTTCCTTGTATCGCAGATCGATTTCAACAAATCGGATGTGATACTTGATATCGGCTGCGGAATGGGAAGACTTGCGGAGCTACTGATCCCGTTGTGCGGATACTACATCGGAGCTGATTTTTCTGACGGGATGATCAAGCTTGCGAAGGAAAGATTAAGCAAGACAGAGAATAAGAACTATGAGTTTATAACAGCATCCTTTAATGAAGTGGCTTCTGACCCTGACAGGTTTGATAAGAAGATCACCAAGCTTGTCGTTACCGGCGTAAGCATGTACATCAACGATAGCGATCTTGAAGAATGCTATAAGAACATATTGAATCTCATGAGTGATTCGAGTCTTCTTTACATCGAGGAGACGGTAGCGATAAAGACAAGACTTACCCTTGATGACATCAAGTCTGATTCATTAAAAAGCAATTACGATGCCATCTACAGAACTCCTGAAGAATATAATGAGTTCTACAAGATCTTTGAAGCAAACGGATACCGTAAGGTAAAGCAGGATTTCTTCCCTAACTTCGACGGGGAAGACAGTTTCAAGGAAACAGATCACTGGTATACGATCCTGGTCAGGGAATAATAACAAGAGGATACACAGATGCTTTTGTATATAGATCCCGGAACGGGAAGCATGCTCTTTGCGGTAGTCATAAGTATTGTCGGCTTCCTCGCATATATCATCCGTGTCCTGTGGGTAAAACTTAAATTTGTTCTCTCGAGAGGAAAGAAGTCAAAGGAGTTGGCAGGCAGGATCCCCCTGCTGATCTTTGCCGAATCAAAAAGATACTGGCAGGTCTTCAAACCCATATGTGAGGAGATATCAAGAAGAGGTGTCGAAGCCGTATATTGGACAACCTCCGAAGATGATCCCGCATTCGAATCAGGGATACCGGGATTAAAAGTGGAGTTCATCGGCAAGGGAAACAAGGCATATGCCAAGCTTAACATGGTGTGCGCTTCCGTTCTTGTCTCATCGACACCGGGACTTAATGTTTATCAGTGGAAGAAGTCGAAACTTGTTGACTGCTATATCCATGTAAACCATGCTGCAAATGAGATCGCTCTGTACAGGATGTTCGGCATAGACTTTTATGACGCAGTCCTTATCTCCGGTGAATATCAGGAAGTTCAGTTGCGTGAACTTGAGAGGAAGCGTGATCTTCCGCCCAAGGAAGTGTGCATGGTCGGTATACCTTATATGGATGCCATGAGACAAAGAAGCCAGACTGCCGGACGTAAAGAACATAAGGACAGATGTGTTTTGCTTGCACCGTCCTGGGGACCTAACAGCATATTCAACAAGTACGGAACCCGGGTCCTGGATGAACTTGTAAAGACGGATTACGACATCATCGTAAGACCTCACCCGCAGTCCTTTGTTGCGGATCCTGACATGATGAAAGACATTCTCGCGAAGTTCCCCGAGACCGATAAGCTTAAGTGGGACAGAACGAGTGAGAACTTCAACTCATTACAGGAAGCGGATATCCTTATCTCGGATTTCTCGGGCATAGTATTTGATTTTACCCTGGCATTCGATAAGCCTGTAGTCTATACGAGGACTGACTTTAACACCGATTGCTACGATCACTACTGGCTCGACAGAAAGACCATTTGGACTGATGACATCCTTCCTTATCTCGGTCTTGAACTGAACGACGATAATGTTTCTGACATTAAGAATGTAATTGATGCATGTCTTACCGAGACAAGATTCAAAGAGGGCCGCGATAAGGCGCGTTCGGAGACATGGGAATGCATGGGTGAGGGCGCCAAGCGGACTGTGGATTTTATACTGGGGAAGTGTGATCATGGCTAAGACTATCGAACAAAAGTATAAGTACATGAGGATCCAGGGACGCGAGCTTGCGTCGAACACTCTTTATGCCAAGGGTGTTTTCTCCATGGCGTGGAAACTCATCGCCGATAAGAAGATGGAAGATGAGGATGCCGATCTATACCGTGAGATAGATGCGTGGTTCGCCGAGCACCTTCCGTTCCCCGAGCCGTGCATGAAGAAGGAGAGAGTCGTCTGTTTCTTTAAGACCGAGAACTACGACGAGATGCTGAAGATGATCCGTCCCGCTTTGTGGCTTCTCGAGAAATACGATCAGCCTTATTTCCTTGTATATACGAATACACCGGGTGAGATCGTCTACGAGGATCAGTATCAGGTAGCCGTCAAAGTCGAGGACATTGTCATAGAGGATTTCCCGCCGGACTTCAAAACATATGAGACAAAAGAAGAGCGTGAAGCACGCAAACAAAGTTCACATTAATTTTTAATTACGCACCACGCGGCCCTGTTATCATCTGATTATATGAAGGGCTTACGGAGGTGCGCCATGATTGACGAATTCAAAAGATACATAATCGATGACTACGGCAAGAAGCCTGTATTCGCAAGTTTTCTCCCGGGTCTGTCCGGTAAGAACGGAATACCGATCTGGTCCTTCTACTGCAACAGGGGACAGGGCATCACGTCCTTCGGAACGGAGAACAAAGACAATTCGATCATGGAGTTCTATCCCGCACATGCGGCCTACCAGCTCGTAAGGACTCACGGATTCAGAACGTTCATTAAGGAAGGCGGCTCATTAAGAGAACCCTTCGCCGACGATACCGCAAGGACCCGCATGTACATCGGGTTCAACACATTCACGCTTGAAGAGGAAAAGGACGGACTTCTTACCGAAGTGTCCTACATGACTTTGCCTTCGGAGACTACCGGCGCATTAGTAAGGACCGTCAGGATAACTAATACGGGCGCTGAGCCGAGGGACATATCCGTCCTCGACGGCATGCCTGCCTTAAATCCGTTCGGCGTGTCCATGCAGGACCAGAAGGAATTAGGCCAGACCGTCACCGCGTGGATGCAGGTCGAAGATCACGAGAGCGGACTTCCTTACTACAGGGTAAGGGCGAGCATCGTCGATTCCATTGACGTCCAGGAGATAACCAAGGGCAACTTCGCCTTCGCATATTCAGGTGAAGGCAAGCTTCTTAATGTCTTCGTCGACCCCGAAGTCATCTTCGATTACGACCTTTCATTCATAACTCCCGTGGGATTTAAGGACGGCACTTACTTAACCAGAACGCAGAACACGAGTAATAACGTGCCGTGTGCTTTTTTCGCGCAGGATAAGAAGCTTGGGCTTGGTGAGGCTGTTACTTTCTACGAGGTTTACGGCAACAGTAACGGCAAGGACAGGCTTAAGGCTCTTGCTCAGAAGATCGGTAACGAGGGCGCGGCGTCCTACTTCTTCCGCAAGTGGGATGAGGCTTCCGGGATGGCGGACGACATCATCTCGGTGATCGACACGAAGACGGGTGACTCCACCTTTGACGCTTACTGCGAGCTTACGTATCTTGATAACTGCTTAAGAGGCGGCTTCCCCGTTAAGCTCGGCGACAAGGTCTTCTACATGTACTCTCGAAAACACGGGGACATCGAGCGTGACTACAACTACTTCACGTTAGCACCCGAGTACTTTACGCAGGGCAACGCGAGCTTCCGTGACATCTGCCAGAACAGGCGATGCGACATCATGTTCACGCCTTATACGGGACAGATGAACGTGAAGATGTTCCTAAGCCTTATCCAAAGTGACGGCTTCAATCCTCTTAAGATATCAGAGGCAAGATTTGTCATGCCGGGTAAGAAAGCGGAGAATTATCCGGAGGCTCTCCGCGGTCTTCTGACGAAGCCTTTCACGCCCGGTTCCCTTGCGGATAAGATGATAAGTCTCGGGCTCGAGGAGAAGATAGATGAGACGGTCGCAAGTGCCCTTACTGATTCGGTTCCCGAGATCAATTCTGAGTTCGGGGAAGGTTACTGGACGGATCACTGGATCTATACCCTGGACCTTGTTGAAAGTTACCTTCGCGTATATCCCGATAAGAAGGATGAACTGCTTTGGGGCAGCAGCGACTGCACTTATTTTGATACGAAGTGTTTCGTCAATCCGCGACGCTTAAGATACGAAGAGACAGCTAAGGGACTTCGCCAGTATCATCCGATCAAAGACCTTCCGGAGAAATCAGGTAAGGGTAAACTCATGACGGATGCAGAAGGCAATGTCGTTAAAGTAACGGCGGGTGAGAAGCTCATCCTTCTTTGTGCGATCAAGTTCATGACGCTCGACTCGTACGGAATGGGAGTCGAGATGGAGGGAGGAAGACCCGGCTGGTATGATGCATTGAACGGACTTCCCGGCCTGTTCGGCTCATCCATCAACGAGTCGATGGAGCTTGTCCGTTACCTTGAGTTCATGATCGATTCCATGCCCGCTTCAGGCAGTATGACTTTGTCTTCCGAAGTGGCGGGACTTATCGATGCCATAGACAAAATGTCACTTAACGGCTGGCAGGACATAGTTACATGGAATCAGCTTAATGAGATCAAGGAGAAGTACAGAGAGGATACCGTTCAGGGATTCTCTGGCGGCAAGCAGGAGCTTGATGCATCTCACGTTAAGGACATCCTTTCTAACATGAGGCAGATCGTAAAGCGAGGTATCGCAAGAGCAAGAGCGTTGGGCGGCGGCAAGATGCCCTCTTACTTCGCATTCGATGCCATTGAATATGATAAGAGCGATGACGGAATAACAGTCCTGTCCTTCCGCCCTGTTGTCATCCCGAGG